>JBDSEW010000451.1:0-7415 GCA_039919825.1 Chitinophagales bacterium
GTAGCGTGAAACCTGTTCCTGCAATTCAGGTGATGTATTTACCGGTGCATTGTTCACCTTGGTAATAATGTCACCGGCTTTCAAACCTGCTGCTTCTCCTGCTCCGCCTGCTTTAACACCGTCAACGTAAACTCCGGTGAGATTTTTTGCATCCAGGCCTTTTGCTTTGGCCAGGTCGGCATTAAGGGTTGCAATTTGCACCCCGAGGAAACCACGCTGCACCATACCAAACTTCATAAGGTCATTCACCACTTTCGAAACAATATTCACAGGAACGGCAAATGAATAACCTGCAAAAGTCCCTGTAGGGGTTGCAATAGCTGAATTAATTCCAATCAGTTCACCATTGGTATTTACCAAAGCACCACCGCTATTGCCCGGATTTACAGCCGCGTCAGTCTGGATAAAAGACTCCACTGCGCTCGTATCCCTGCTGCGTAAAAGGTTGATGTTTCGTCCCTTAGCGCTTACAATACCTGCGGTAACTGTAGATTCAAGGTTAAAGGGATTTCCAACAGCCAGCACCCATTCACCCACTTCAACAGAATCAGAATTACCAAAAGTGATGAAGGGTAGGTTTCTTTCGTCAATCTTGAGAAGGGCAAGGTCAGTGGAAGGATCAGTACCAATCACCTTGGCTTGGTAGCTTTGTTTATCAGCCAGTATCACTTCAATAGTTTCTCCATCATCAACTACGTGGTTGTTGGTTACAATATAACCATCGTCTGAAATAATAACCCCTGAACCGGAAGATTCAGAAGGTTGCTGTTGACCAAACTGATCTCCGAAAAGTTCACGGAAAGGGTTGTATTGATCGTTGCGTGAAACCTGACGGGGCGCGTAACTGGTTTTTATATGAACAACTCCTGAAGTAGTACGCTTGGCTGCATATCTGAAGTCAAGTGTTCCTGCCAGGTCATTTGTGTTTGAATAACTAACCTCTGAAAATCGAGCTGATGTTGCCTGTTTTTCTTCAAAACTTCGTTGCTGATTGGTATCGAAATAACGGTAGGCTCCAACTGCGACTAATGCACTGATAATGGCCACAAATGTTGTAAGACCGAGTTTTTTGAAATTCATAGGATTTTTAGTTTTTTAATTGCGTGGTGATGTCAAAAAATATGCCTCGAAAAACGTATGTGAGGCTGTTTAATTTCCTTAATCTTCATTTTAACTAAACTTTAACCGCCACCATTTATTCATGCTGCGTGTAAAACTAAAACAGTTCAGATAAAAAACTTTCACAATTGAAACGGAATTTTAAATGCTTTGTTCAGTGATGGAATTAGGAAAGTTGTGTGAATCCACCAACTTTGCAGTTCATCAGTTGATCATGAAATTTTCATTCGGTAAATACCACGGCTCAGGCAACGACTTTATAATGGTTGACAACCGTGTCCGGAATTTTCCAAAGGACCAAAAGTTGATTGAAAACTGCTGTCACAGGAGATATGGAATTGGTGCCGATGGATTAATATTGATAGAAGACCATCCCGATTTTGATTTTGAAATGTTGTATTACAACGCCGATGGCAGGTTGGGTTCGATGTGTGGAAATGGTGGCAGGTGCGCAGTCATTTTTGCAAAAAAATTAGGACTTATTAGTCATTCAATTACCTTTTTGGCATTTGATGGAATTCATAGCGCCACGCTGATAGGTGAAGAGCAGGTAAAAATATCTATGGCCCCCGTTGTAAAAGTTGACAAGTCCGGTAATGATTATATACTGGACACCGGCTCTCCTCATTTTGTCCGATTCACAGACTCTGTGAAGGAATTGGATGTAGTGCAGGAAGGTAGAAAAATCAGGTATGGTGATACCTACCGTGAAAAAGGAATTAATGTGAATTTTGTATCTATAGCAGAAAATAGCTCCGAAATGCGCACGTATGAGCGTGGAGTGGAAGACGAAACATTATCCTGTGGAACAGGAACGGTTGCTGCTGCTATTGCTTCCTCTCTCAAATTGAACCGCGAGGAGATTGATCAGGAATATCCTGTCACAGCAGCTGGGGGAAACCTGAAAGTCTATTTCAAAAAGGTATCACAGAACCATTTTACATCGATATTTTTGGAAGGACCTGTAAATCATGTTTTTGATGGTGAGATAGAGCTATAAATTAAAATACTCGCCTCCTTTAAAAATCCTTTTATTGATTAATCCGGAACCCGCGCAAAAATTCCCCCACATACATTTGTTTCTTTCCTTCCAGCTTTAATTCTTCTACCGCGATAAAGCCGTCCGCTGCAGCAAAATGCAAATAAGTCTTGCCATCGGTGGAAATTTCTCCGGGAGAAAGTGAATGATCGGTGAAGATTTTTTTTGCCCGCAATATCTTCAGCACCTTTCCATTTAAGTGCGTAAAGGCAGCAGGGTAAGGTGACAAGCCACGTATTTGGTTGAAGATAATCGAAACTGTATTCTCCCAGATAATCGTGCAATGTTCCGTAAAGATTTTCGGAGCCTTTTTCAGGTAACCATTATCCTGTTGATCAAGTTGGGGATAGCTGCCCTGATCAATCGCCTGAACTGTTTTCAGTACCAGTTCAGCACCAACTATTTTCATGTGGTCGTGCAATTCGCCGGCAGTTTCATTTTCTCCAATGGGAATTTTTTCCTGGAATAAAATTTTACCGGTGTCTATTTCATGTTGCAAAAAAAACGTAGTAACACCAGTCTTCGTTTCTCCGTTGATGATGGCCCAATTAATAGGAGCGGCACCACGGTATTGTGGCAGAAGAGAACCATGCAGGTTAAAAGTTCCGATAGACGGAAGTTGCCATACAACCTCCGGCAACATCCTGAAAGCAACTATGATTTGTAAATCAGGGTGCAAAGATTTCAATTCTTTCAGAAACAATTCGTCTTTCAGTTTCACAGGTTGTAAAACTTGCAAATCACTTTCCACAGCAAATTTTTTAATGCCTGACTGTTGCAACTGCATACCACGGCCGCTAGGTTTATCCGGTGCTGTAATTACCCCTACCACATTATACTTATGGTGCAGTAAAATCTGCAACGACGGAACTGCAAATTCCGGCGTACCCATAAACACTATCCTTAATTTCTTTTCAGAAGGATTCATTTTCAATATTCATTAAGGCAATAAGCTATTTAAACACCCTGGTTGAGACAGGATATTTTGTTGATTTTATGCAAAAGCTCACTCATCAAAATCCTTGTATAACAAGTACTTCTTCCTGATTTCTTTGAAGTGCGCCAATGCAGGCTCCCAGCTTCTCCGTATCTCCATCTCCGGTGTTCCTTTTTCAATCTGTCTGCGCAAAAGGTCGGTTCCTGCAAGCTTATCAAAAAATGGGGTGAAGAATTTTTCCTTTTCAGGATACGAAGTATAGAAATCCACCAACCAGTGCAGCATTAATCTTGGGTTCTCTTTGAAGAATCCTGTATTCAACCCCGAAAGATTGTATCCCATACATGCCTGGTTCAGATAAGGAGGATTCTTTGCACCTGGTAGACTCTTCGGATTAAAACCTGCATTGCCATCTTTATAACCGGGATATCCAATTAACATAAATGGTTGATCGGTACCGCGACCAACGCTTACCGGAGTTCCTTCTAAAAAGCAAATAGAAGGATAGAGGTGAATGGCCGTCATGCTGCGAAGATTGGGAGAAGGGTTGATGGGTAAAGAATAAAATGTTTTATGATCATAACCTTCACACAAAACGTATTTTAAATTACAGGTGACTTTGCCATTCAACCAGCGCTCACCATTCAGCATTTGCGCATATTCTGCGGGAGTCATGCCATATACTACCGGCACAGGATCCATTCCCACAAAGGAAAAAAAGCGTGGCTCCATCACCGGTCCATCTACATAGTACCCATTCGGGTTAGGGCGATCAAGAATCAAAAGCGGGACATTGTTTTCTGCGCATGCTTCCATCACATAATGTAAGGTGGAAACGTAGGTATAAAAGCGGACGCCAACATCCTGAATGTCGTAAACCACAAGGTCAATTCCTAAAAGGTTTTCAGCCGTTGGTTTCAGTTGTTTCCCATAAATAGAAACAATGGGAATGTGGGTTTTGGCATCTGTTAGTGATGAAATGTCTTCACCTGCATCGGCATCACCGCGAAAACCATGCTCAGGAGCGAATATTTTTTTGATAGGAATCCCAAGATCCATCAGGGTATCTGCCAGGTGTTTTTTTCCAACCATTGATGTTTGATTTACTACCAACGCAATATTTTTTCCTTTCAATTCAGGTGTAACATATTGATCGGTGCGCTCGGCACCAACAATCACCTGAGCTAAAGAAAAGGTTGGTTGAATCCAATATGAAATACAGAAGAATAAGAGGAATGTTAAGGGCCTGTAAAAAACAGGGGTAATGCCGGAAATGCTTATTTGCATAAATTTAGCGCTGAGATTAACGTGCCAAAGGTAAAATAACTCACGGCACAGGTCATTCCAGAAAAAATTTAAATACTCCTCGTCAAGTTTGTACTCTATGATTTTACATTCCTTCTCATGAAAATCTCCTGGTTTATTTCCCGCCGGCTTGCATTCACTTCAGGGCAGTCTTTTTCACGGCTGATTATTCGTGTGGCAATTACGGCTGTGGCATTAAGTGTAGCCGTGATGATCGTGGCAGGTGCAATAGTGAATGGATTTCAAAAAGAGATCAGTGAAAAAGTATTTGGATTCTGGGGGCATATCACTATAAGAAGCCTGGAACAGGGTGGATCTTATGGAGAAGTGCCTGTTTCGATGGCGAAATCCTTTTATCCGGGACTTGAAAAATTACCTGGTGTGCGGCACATTCAGATTTTTGCGACAAAAGCCGGAATCTTGAAAACTGATAAGGAAATGGAGGGAATGGTGTTGCGAGGCATTGGGACTGATTTCGACTGGAGTTTCCTTAAAAAATATTTGGTAGAAGGAAATGTGCTGATGGCAGGAGACTCAACAGCCAAAAACAAAATACTGATCTCGAAAACGACAGCCGATAGGCTACAACTGCAGGTGGATGATGAGGTGATCGTATATTTTGTGCAGCAGCCGATGCGCTACAGAAAACTGAAAATTGCAGGAATTTATAAAACCGGGCTTGAGGAATATGACCGGCTTTATGCAATAGTGGATATAGCACTGATTCAGAGGATAAACAATTGGAACAGTAATGAGGTCGGTGGTTTCGAAGTCTTCATCAACCAGGTGAACGAGCTTGATAATATGGGTGCGCTCATTAACAGCGAATACATTGGTCAGGACCTTGAAGCAAAAACTATGAAACAGGTAAATCCCAACCTTTTTGACTGGCTGGATCTTCAAACCATGAATGAGAAAGTGATCATCATCCTTATGATCCTGGTGGCAATTATCAACATGACCACTGTTTTGCTGATACTGATTCTTGAGCGAACCAATATGGTAGGAATTTTAAAATCACTTGGAGGATCGAACTGGATGATCCGAAAAATTTTCCTCTACCATGCTGCTTACATTACTGGCGTTGGACTGTTGCTCGGTAATGTTTTCGGGATTGGAATTTGTCTTGTACAGAGATATTTTCAAGTGATCAAATTGCCGGAAGAATCTTATTACGTGTCAGTAGCACCGGTGTTAATGGAACCGGTGTATATATTGTCCATCAACGCAGGAACATTAATTATCTGCCTTATTACCCTTGTAGTTCCCTCGTACCTCGTTTCACGAATCACACCGGTGAAGGCAATTCGTTTTAAGTAACGTCTTCATTGGAATTGTTGCGGGAAGGATTTGATTTTATATATCTTTTCTTGTCGAATCCATACGGACAATGCCTGCACCCGCTGTTGCAGCAGAACCCTCTTTTTAAATGATAAGATGCTGTAAAAACAAATAACCCTTCTTCATTAATGTAATAATCGATGCCTTCTTTTAAAGGAGTCATAATACATGTGGCCTGCTTAAAGTTTGAATGTGCCTGTGTAATTGAAAGGAGTGATGTTTTTTAATTCCCTCTTTACTGCTTCGCTAACGTTCAATGAACTGATAAATTCATTGATATCTTCACTCGTTATATTTTCATTTTTACGCGTAAGCTCTTTCAGCTTGCTGAAGGGATCAGGATAATTTTCACGGCGTAAAATTGTCTGAATGGCTTCGGCAACCACCGCCCAGTTGTTTTCCAGATCACTCTTGAGCGCTGCTTCATTAAGAATCAATTTACCCAAACCTTTCAAGAGTGAATATAATGCAATAGCAGTATGTGCAATCGGAACTCCGATGTTTCTTAGTACCGTGGAATCGGTCAGGTCACGCTGCAGCCGCGATATAGGGAGCTTTGCAGAAAAATGTTCAAAGAGTGAATTGGCTACACCTAAATTTCCTTCTGCATTTTCAAAATCAATCGGATTTACTTTATGAGGCATGGCAGATGATCCTACCTCACCTGCTTTAATCTGCTGCTTGAAATAATCCATAGAGATGTACATCCAAACGTCACGGCACAGATCAACAAGAATGGTATTGATTCGTTTCATGGCATCAAACGATGCTGCAAGATTATCGTAGTGTTCAATTTGCGTGGTAAACTGCGACCGCTTTAAGCCAAGAGTGTCTTCTATAAATCTATTGGCAAATACATTCCAGTCCGTATCAGGAAATGCAATATAGTGTGCATTGAGGTTACCTGTAGCGCCGCCGAATTTTGCTGATGAAGGAATGGCGATCAACTGGTCTTTCTGCGCAATCAGCCGTTCTACAAATACATAAAATTCTTTTCCAAGAATTGTTGGTGATGCAGGTTGGCCATGTGTACGGGCCAGCATAGGAATTTCTTTCCAGGCAATCGCCCTTTCCTTTAACATATCTATTACCTGGGCGAGCAGTGGCAGATAGTAATGTGTCAGGCATTCTTTGAGCGATAATGGAACTGCAGTGTTATTAATATCCTGGGAAGTGAGCCCGAAGTGAATGAACTCGACAAAAGCGCCGTATCCCAACGATTCAAATTTTTCACGTAGAAAATATTCTACCGCTTTCACATCATGATTGGTTGTTTTCTCAAATTCCTTGATGCGTTGTGCATCTCCATCGGAAAAATTTTTATAGACTGCCCGAAGGTTTTCAATGTTATTAGGATCAAAAGATTTAAGTGCAGGGATTTCCTGGCTTATAAGAGAGATAAAATATTCCACTTCTACAAAAACGCGGTATTTTATCAGCGCATATTCAGAGAAATAGTGTTCTAATGCACCGGTTTTTTCACGGTACCTGCCGTCGATGGGAGAAATAGCCGTAAGAGGAGTGAAGTTCATATCACAAAGATAATCCGGCAAAACTATACCTGGAGAGAATGTAGTCCATTGTATAGAAATATCAGTTTTCTTCTTTTATTCTCGGATCAAATTTGAAATCTTCAGTTCGTTTCAATGTGATCTTCTTAAAATCATGATGTTG
>JBDSEW010000025.1:0-6276 GCA_039919825.1 Chitinophagales bacterium
CTTCACCAACAGCAGTTGCAGAAAGATTTACAAACCCAAAAGTTTCTTCCTGCTTCAGAAATTTTCCAAGGTTGAAGTTCTCCAGGTCCACTTTAGCATTGTAGCTTGTCAACTCTTTCCCGGGTACAGGTTTCATGCTGGCAACTACCACGGCATTGCCGAAGGAACTCTGGAGGAGCACCGCAGCTTCAAAATTTTCGGGAGAACCGGAGTAGTTTCCGGATAAGGTAAAAGTTTCCGGAATTTCAATGGAAGATGGTAACAGGCTATCCGGCAATAGCGCCAGCAGTTCTTCCCGTGTAGAAGAGAACTTTGACAGTTGTACATTAAGCACCATTTTCTCCGCATCAGGTAATCCTTTAATGCTTCCACTGGCTACTATATCGGTGCTACCTATCCGCACTTTGAGATTTTTAAACTGCAGGTTATTTAAGGTGCCTGCAATATTTCCATCAATGGTCAGCGAACGATTGATGGAAGGTTTCACATATTCGTTTTCAGCAAGTGGGGGATAGAAAAATAAAATTTCACTGATAGCAATCGTTGCAGTCTTCATGTTACCATAAACTCCCAGCTTACCTACGTCTTTGCTGATATCTTCCAGCGACGTATAGGTGATTCCGGCTCCGTTACGGATCTTACTTTTGTCGGTTGTAAGCAGGCAACTGTCAAAGCGAACCCCCTTATCATTCATCCTGAATTTTCCAAAACCTTCTTTAATATTTAATCCGCATTTTTCGGATGCCTTTATCTGATGGATATCCGCAGAGATGTTCAGTCCCTGGTAGGAGATATTGCTGACACTCGCCGTAACATTCTTCACATCGAGGTGGCTGTAATCCATGCCTTCATTTATTGGCACTGCTGTTTTATCATCATATCTAAAATGAAACTCGTTAAGCGTCAAGTCATCACAGCGGGCAATCACATCGTTTGAAGCAGTGTCTGAAATAATTGCCGGTTCAGTACCTATGATTGAGGATTTACCCAGGGCCACATAAAAAGAAGTCTGTTCAACCTTTAGCTTCTTAAAATCAAATATAAGTCTGGTGATATCGATTGTATCAGGATCAGCCTCCAGCAATGTTATTTTACCTGACAGCTTTAACTGAGTGGTAGTGTCAGTATACAGCAGATCGAGGTTAGCAAGCCTGATATGATTTGCACCCAGTTGCAGCGATAAAGATGAAGAAGAAGTGGTATCACTCACCGTTGATTTGGTTTGGCGGAAATGTGCCATTGAGTTGCTCCAGTTCAGCTCGTCCACCAGAATTCTTTGTTCTGCAAGGTTAAAATCCTTAAAATTTACATCGAGGTGGCCGATACGTGTTTCCCCCAACATGCCTCCTACTTCATCCTGTAAGGTGAAATGAACATTGTCAAGCGTGGCTTTTCCAAGCAAGAGATTAAAAGTGGAGGTAGCGGTGTCGGCCACTTCCGGCTTCGGGCTTGCTGAAGAAAATGCAGCAGCAATAAAGTAAAAATTAAAATTGCTGTCAGCGAAGGTACGTGTAAGATGAGCTGTTGCTCCATTGAGTATTACAGCATTGATAATTGCCTGGTTGTTCAAAAGCGACTTCATGCTGATATCAACTGTAAGCTCATGAATGTATAAGAGGGTATCCTTTTTCTGATCGGCAACAAATAAGTCTTTGAGGTAAATTGATGTCGGAAAAGCGATGTTTATCTCTTCCAGCATGACTGTGGTATTTAATTTTTTCGAAAGCCAGGAAGCAGTCTTGTCCACCGCAAAATTCTGAAACCAGCAAGTCCTCAGCAAAATTAAAAGCACGATCAATAAGAGTACAGTACCGGCTATTAACCACAGCAGCACCTTAAGCGGAATACGAAAGTATGTCGGAAGCCTTTTGATAACTCTTTTAAATTGAATAACGCGGATTGACTATGGGTAATCTTCCCGCCATAAATTTAATCCCTTCAATCTGAATCAAAAGAACCCTTCCGTGAAGTTGCTCACATGATTGGGGGATAACGTCCTCAATCAGAGAGAGTCTGATTGGTGCCAGCTATGATACATTCAAATAAGCAATTTTTATCCTCATCCATTTATGAAATAATCTTTACCGGATCGGCTACCTTTATTTTGTTTTTTTCGCAGATAGCCTCTGCCAGCCAGATAAATTCCCCGGTGAAGAGTGAGACATTTTTTTCGAACGAAGCATCAAGCAATACTCCGTCCTTATCAAAGCGCTGATGAATATTCGGCACCAGCAACATTTGAGGAACAGGTATGCCATAGATAGCAAGGATGAGTTGCTGCAATTGAAGCCCGGAACGTATGCCGCCCATGCCACCCGTTGAAACAGCAGTTACGCCAATGACCTTTTTTTCAAACACCTTGAGACCGAAATAGTCGATCATATTTTTGAGTGCCAGTGAATAGCTGCCATTGTATTCAGGTGTAACAAAAATCATGGCATCAGCATCCTTCAGCTTATCATGTAATTGAATGCACATCTGCGGTGGATTCACTTCTTTGGTAAAAACTTCCTTCCAGATCGGGTAATCATAATCGGTCAGGTCTACCACTTCTGCAACAACATCATGGTGGCGCTGCAGGTGGCGAAAAAGGTTTAAGGCAACTTTTTTAGTGGATGCATTTTCGCGAATGCTTCCTGAAATAATGATGATGTTCATGAATATTGAAATGAGTGAGTACTTTAAAATTGTTTTTGGACTGCGTCCGGTGCAGTATGATTTATTTTTCCATCCACATGTCGCCATTAACTATCAATTACCGATTGACCTACCTATGCGTCAGATTCCTGCGTGATTAAGCATTGCTATTTGCCACTGCCGCATCATTCATATAAAAGGATAAAGCACCTGAAGGACATTGTTTTACCTGGGCTACAATTTTTTGAGTAGTGCTGTCCTGAGGCGTTACCCAGGGTCGTTTCCGGGGATCGAATACTTCGGGCAGTCCCTTGAAACAAATCGCGGAATGAATGCAAATGTCAGGTTGCCAAATTACCGTTACTTCACCATTGCTGTATTTTTTAGTAATCTTTCGTTCCATAAAATGCGTTCGGGATTTAAAGTTATGAAAACCATGATATCCTGTGTTTTGTTCATCCGGTTTTAAAGCAACCTTTGATTTTATCACTCTTCACAACAATTATTTTCAAGGGGCCTGTTACTTTTTGCAACAACTGCGTTGTGATATAAACGAATTCATGAAAAAAGCTTTTGGTGTCTTATTTTCATTGCTCATTTCATTCCATGCGCAATCGCAGGTGATCACTCAAACCATTCGGGGTAGCATTGTAGCACAGCATGTGGAAAATCCTTTGTCGGATGCCAGCGTTATTTTACTGAATACAAATCCGCTCATCGGAACCTACACAGATGAAAATGGAAACTTTAAACTCACAAAGGTTGCCGTTGGAACGTACACACTGAAAATCTCCTATGTTGGATATAAGGATCTCACGCTCCCAAACATTGTGGTGAATTCAGGTAAAGAAACAGTGTTGACTATTCAGCTGGAAGAAAATATTATTGAAGGGCAGGAAGTTGTAATTACTGCTGAAGGTTCACGCGAAAAGCCTTTGAACGAGATGTCAACGGTGAGTGCACGCACCTTCTCGGTAGAAGAGACACAGAAATATGCAGCGGCTGTAAATGACCCTGCCCGTATGGCCCTGTCATTTGCAGGTGTTGTGAGTGCTGATGATGGTAACAACAGGATCGTGATCCGCGGGAACTCACCCAACGGATTACTGTGGAGAATGGAAGGCATTGACATTCCCAACCCCAATCATTTTTCTGATGTTGGAAGCTCAGGAGGTGGCATTTCCATTTTGAGCGCACAACTACTGGCTAATTCGGATTTCATCACGGGTGCATTTGCTTCGGAATACGGCAATGCTCTTTCGGGTGCCTTTGATTTGAAGCTGAGAAGAGGAAACAACGAAAAAAAGGAATGGACTTTATCGGCTGGTGTGCTCGGAATAAATGTTGCTGCAGAGGGACCTTTTTCCGCAAATTATAAAGGATCTTACCTGGTGAATTACAGGTATTCCACTTTGAGCATACTTGGAAAAGCAGGCGTATTACCAGACGACTATGTTACCAACTTCCAGGATCTTTCCTATAACATTTACCTGCCGACAAAAAAGGCAGGATACTTCACACTGTTTGGCTTTGGTGGATTGAGTGATCAGAATAACGAGGCAAAAAAAGATTCGTCAGCATGGGAATATGAATATGAAAAATACAGCAGCAATTTTTATGCGAACACCGGTGCAGCAGGAGCAACACACGGCATTATTCTAAATCCAAAAGCCTATCTCAAATCAGCGGTGCTGTATTCATATACCGGAAACGGATACCAGCAGGAATATTTTACCAAAGATTATTCTACCATTACCGATGAAGACCTTGGCTATGCCCAGAAAAAACTTACGTTAAGTTCCGTGCTCAACTATAAGTTTGATTCACGCAATGCGCTTCGAACAGGAGTCATTGTGTCAAACCTTCATTATGATCTTTCAGGAAAATCGATGAATGATTCCACCAATCAGTTAGAGGATATGATCAACACCACCGGAAGCACGTATACTCTACAAAGTTATGCGCAATGGCAGTTCCGGTTGAATGAAGCAGTTACTTTTAATGCAGGCTTTCACTATCTGCACCTTTTGTTGAATAAAACTTATTCTCTTGAGCCCCGCGCAGCGATCAGTTATAAAATAAGTGACCGGCAAAGTCTAAGTGCAGCCTATGGACTGGTGAGCCAGTTGCAGCCCATTGGTGTTTATTTTGCGCAATCCGTTAGTACAGAAGGTAACATCAACCTTCCCAACAAAGAACTTGATCTTACCAAAGCAAATCACTTCGTAATATCCTACGATTATCTTTTTACAACAGATCTGCACCTGAAAACAGAAGTGTATTACCAGGTCTTGTTTGATGTACCCATATCTGCCACTGAGGCCAATTCATTTTCCATGCTGAACAATTCTGGTGGTGACTTTGTAACGGATCAACTGATCAACAATGGAACAGGAAAAAATTATGGTATAGAATTCACCCTTGAAAAATTTCTCAGTCATAATTACTATGCTTTGCTTTCTGCCTCATTGTATGAATCAAAATATAACGGATCGGATGGCATTGAAAGAGATACCCGTTTCAATGGCAATTATGCAGGTACCTTTACAGCAGGAAAAGATTTCATATTATCCGGAAAAGATAAAAACCGGGTGCTGGGTATGAATGCCAAAGTGATGTATTCAGGAGGATTCAGAACTACTCCCATCAATCTAACGGCTTCACAGGCGAGTGGCTCAGGAGTTTACCTGGAAGAGCAGGCTTTCACAGGACAGAATTCAGATTACTTCCGTGCGGATATTGGAATCAGCTACAAACGGAACCGGCCTAAAACCACAGGTACTTGGTCGCTGGATATTCAGAATGTAACAAACCGAAAAAATGTATTCAGTGAATATTATGAACCGCAACAACAAAAAGTTATTACTGCCTACCAGGCGCCATTGATTCCGGTGTTGAATTATAAGATTGAGTTTTAAGTATGGAGTATGATAACATTAGGCTTTTATCATAGCCAAATGTGTTTGTGTTCATTTCCAACTTTTCCGCTAGCAACGGTGATCAGTATTTTCATTGCCGATTTTTTTTTGCGCTTTCTAATGCAATACCGAAAAGGGCACAACACCTCTTAAAAAAACACGCAGGCACTAACATCAATACTGCTCATTATGATACGTTGATCAGCTTTCTCCGTGTTGGTTGTGTTCTTAGTTCCTGAGCGTTTCTCTTATTTTTAAATCATCCGCTACTGTCGGGATTTCAAACCTGTTATCCCCATATTCCAGAACATGAAGGAATAAATATCCGTATCCTCTTCAATCACTTTCGCAACAGGCCTTCCACCACCATGTCCGGCATTGGTATCAATACGAATTAATGTTGGTGCTTCACCGGCCTGCGCTGCCTGCAATGTTGCAGCATATTTAAAAGAGTGTGCCGGAACTACACGGTCATCATGATCAGCAGTAGTTATCAATGTTGCAGGGTAGCTCGTGCCTCTGTTCAGGTTGTGCAATGGGGAATAGCGGTATAAGTTTCTGAAGTTTACGGAGTCGGTGCTGGCGCCATACTCAACTGCCCAGCCCCAGCCTACGGTAAACGTGTGATACCTCAACATATCCATCACACCTACTCCCGGAAAGCATACTTTAAAAAGGTCAGGGCGTTGTGTTTGACAGGCACCTACCAGCAATCCGCCAT
>JBDSEW010000033.1:0-3715 GCA_039919825.1 Chitinophagales bacterium
TTTCATTCTATCCGCTATTCTGTGATAAACCATGGTATGTATGCACAAGATTTCCTGTAGTGTTGAAAATGTTCATTAAAAAAAGCAGGCTTATTGGGAAACTCTTAGTTAATTTGCGGTTATGAAAAATAAAATTAAGGTAGTAATCGCCGATGATCACCAGATTTTTATTGAGGGAATAAAGTCACTCGTTAAAGATTCTGAAAAAGTGTTGCTGGTGGGTGAGGCCCGGGATGGTGAAACACTGATGCAGGTATTGAAGACCAAGATGCCTGACGTGGTGCTGATGGATGTGAACATGCCTAAGATGAATGGCATTGAAGCCAGCAAAAAGATTAGGTTGCTTTTTCCTGATATGAAGATCCTTGGACTTACGATGTCAGACGACGCTGATTCTGTATCAGAAATGATGCGTGCTGGAGCATTGGGCTACCTGCTTAAAACCACAGGCAAAGCTGAATTGATTAGTGCCATCACACACGTGAACAATGGTGAAAAATACCTGAGCAGTGAGATGTCGATGAAGCTGATTGAAAAGATGTTTGACAATAATGAGAAGGAAGATGTAGCCCGGGTACCCCGTAAAGCAGAGATAACCAAGCGTGAATTGGATATAGTACGGTTAATAGCCCAGGAAATGACCAATGTTGAAATTGCCAAAAAACTGAACAACAGCCCGATGACCATTATAACACACCGTAAGAACCTGCTCCGGAAGCTTGGTGTCAAGAATACCGCCGGCCTTGTAAAATATGCTGTCATGAATGGATTGCTGGAAGCAGAATAGCCAACAGCCATTGGCCGTTTGCAAATACCTTCACCCCGACCAGTCGGGGTTTTTTTATGCGAAATTTTTTTTTGAAAAAAATGTGAAAATATTTGGTGAAGTAAAAAAGTTACCTACTTTTGGGTAATCATTTAGTTCATTCTAAAAATTGCCGCTCAAGCAACCTCCCTCTTCCGGATAGTTTTTGGTGTTTTACTTTCCGGTTTAGTCCTGATACAATTTCCCCCCGGAGAGCTTGAGCGGCTTTTTTATCCCACACACCTGTCTTCTTTCTTAAATTTATTCTATCCTCAGGGTAAGCGGATATCAGAGACTTCCTTCGCTAACAATCGGCAAATCATTAACTTTGCAACTTTCCCTGAAAAAATGATCGAATCAATAGGTGCCCTGGTGCAAACAAACCGGAAACTTTTGACGCAGCGGCAGAGCGAAAGCAAGGGGATTTAAAAGCGGATATGGCGTAATTGGTAGCCGCGCCAGACTTAGGATCTGGTGCCGAAAGGCGTGGGGGTTCGAGTCCCTTTATCCGCACAAAGCATAAAATTATTTTTTCAGCCGATCGTCATTTGATTTTATCAAAAGCGTTCCTGGAAAATTTCATACGTAAACCCAATAGAAAGATAAAGTGAACATCACGCAGGAACTAATGAACGACAACCACCTGAAGCTGGTGGTAAATGTGCATCCCGAAGACTATTCGCCCAAACTGGAGGAAGAAATTAAATCGCTCAGCAAAAAAATCAGCCTGAATGGATTTCGCCCGGGAAAAGTACCGGTAGGAATGGCGAAGAAGATGTATGGCACTTCGGTTCTGGCCGAGCAACTCGATAAGCTGTTGAATGAAACTGTACTTGCTTATATTAAGGATAATGATTTAAAGGTGCTTGGGCAACCAATACCCTTTGAGGTTCGTCATCAGCATTTCGATGTTAATAGTCCGCAGGTCTATGATTTCGGATTTGAACTGGGATTGATTCCTCCTTTTGAATTGCCGGATATGGATGGCAAAACAATTGATAAAAAGGTATTGGCAGTAAGTGACGAAATGATTGCGGAAGAAATTGAGCGCCTACGTTCCATTCATGGTGAAAGAAGTAACCCGGAAACAGTTGGTGAAGAAGACATTCTCTATGGTGAATGGAAAGAGCTCGATGAGAACGGGGAAATAAAAGAAGGCGGTATCGCAGCAACTTCTTCGTTTTCAATGAAGCTGGTGAAAGAAGATGTAACGCGGCAATTACTTTTCAACCTTAAGAAAAAGGAAAGTACTGACGTTGCGATTAGAGCAGCGTTTGGCAATGATATGGAGATAATCATTCATAACATTCTCAAAACAGATCATCATGCAGCCGATCACATGAACGACCGGTTTCGTTTAACGCTTCTCAATATCAATCACGTAGAGAAAGTAGCTGTTGACCAGGAATTGTTCAACAAAGCTTATGGAGAAGGGGTTATTCGATCGGAAGATGAATTAAAGGAGCGCATTAAATCCGATCTTGCCAATGAATATGAAAAGTATGCTGCTTCAAAGTTTGACCGCGACATACAGGACTACCTGATCAGTGAAACCAGTATGAATCTTCCGGTAGATTTTCTGCGCAAGCTGATCAATTCCAATAAACAGGCAGATGCAGCCGACCTTGATGATGAGCAAATCTTGCAGGCGCTGCAACAGGTGAAGTGGGACCTGATCCACGATAAGATTATTCGTGATAACAACATTGCCTTAACGAATGAAGAATTGACGGATCGTGCAAAAAAGGATATCGCAAATTATTATGGAGGTGCTGGTGCTTTTGAAAATGATCCCGGATCATTGGACCGTCTCGCCGATTCATTGATAGGAGATGAAAAATATGTAAACCGCCTGAGGGACCAGGTTTTGAACGATAAAATATTCGAGTTGTTGAAGGCAAAAATTACCGCTGTGGAAATAGCGGTTGATCAGCATGAATTTTTCCATCACCAATAAACTTTAAACTACCTGTAATATGTATCAAAATGATTTCATGAAGTACGCAGTGCGTCACAAAGGTATGAGCTCCATGCACCTCGAAGGATACATGCGTAAATCAGTTACGAATTTAACACCCTATATCATCGAAGAACGTCCGATGAATGTAGCTTCGATGGACGTTTTTTCACGACTGATGATGGATCGGATTATTTTTATGGGTGAAGCCATCAACGATTATGTGGCCAATGTAATCCAGGCACAATTGCTATTTCTTGATTCGGTAGATACGAAGCGCGATATCCAGATCTACATCAACAGCCCGGGCGGTTCTGTTTATGCAGGTCTTGGAATTTATGATACCATGCAATACATCAATCCGAATGTTGCTACTATTTGCACAGGAATGGCTGCTTCCATGGCTGCTGTTTTATTATGTGCCGGTGGAAAAGGAAGCCGTACAGGACTGAAGCATTGCCGCGTAATGATTCATCAGCCAATGGGTGGTGCAGAGGGACAAGCCAGCGACATAGAAATTATGGCCAAAGAAATTATGAAGACGAAGCGGGAGCTTTATGAAATCATTGCCCTGCATACCGGTCAGCCGATTGATAAAGTTGAAAAGGATTCCGACCGCGACTACTGGATGAAAGCTGAAGAGGCAAAGGAATACGGAATGATTGATGAAGTATTGCTGAGGACCAAGGATAAAAAGGAAGTGAAGAAATAGCAGCAAGGTTTGTGTCCGTGGTCTTGCGACCTTTGGCACAGTTTGAAAATCAATGCAACTTTTTGAAGTAATATATTCTCTAAACAGTGTGAGCAATTGAAAGAAACCAACATGAAGAAACCAGCAGAAAAATGTTCGTTTTGTGGTAAGCGCAAAGAAGATACATTGATCCTGATTTCAGGTCAGGATGCGTTTATCTGCGAAAGTTGTGTGGAGCAGGCGCTTACCATTATAGAAGAAG
>JBDSEW010000079.1:0-12461 GCA_039919825.1 Chitinophagales bacterium
ATGTGGGAACAAATGCTACAAATGGATATCCTAATGATTTTTACAGAAATGACAATGGTATTTTTGTAAAACTTGCCTTTGCTGATGTTGGCGTTATTGTAACGGATGAAAATATTTCACTGGCCAACTTGTGGGAAGATTTTGATAACGATGGTGATATGGACTGTTTAGTGATTAATGACGCTATTGAAAGCAATGTTTACTATCAGAATAACTGGAATACCGGAAGTCTTGCATTTACAAAAGTTTCCTCCTTACCGTTTCTAAATACCGACAACACCAACTTCAGTGCAACGGCAGGTGACTATGACAACGACGGTGACCTCGATCTTTTTATTTCATCGGCAGGCAGTGCAAAAGGGCTTTACCAAAACAATCAAACCAATGGCAACCGCTGGATCAATATTAAACTGGTGGGCACTTTTTCCAACAAAGCAGCTATCAACACGAAGGTTCGCGCAAAAGCTACGATCAATGGTGCTAGCGTTTGGCAAATGCGTGAGGTATCAGCACAAAGCAGTTTCAACGGAATGAATTCGCTAAATGTTGAATTTGGATTTGGAAATGCTTCCGTAATTGATTCCTTAATTATTGAATGGCCCGCTGGTGTAAGGGATATATATACTGGCATTGCAGTGAATCAATTTTATACTGCTATTGAACTACAATCAATCACTGTTGGAGTTCATGAAATTGCTACACAAAAATCCTATAGCATAATACAGGTGCAACCCAATCCAGCATCTTCTGTTTGCAGGGTGAGAACTGTTCCACCTGCAAATGGCGATTGCACCCTGACTATTTATGACCTCATGGGAAATATGATCACGCGGCTTTTCACGGGAACACTTTCACCCGGTATTCACGATTTTGACTGGCAGGTAGAAAACATTCCGACCGGAACCTACACCTGCCAATTTATTTCTGCAACACTTCATTCATCCACTAAAATCATGGTTGCAAGATGAAAATCACGCTTTGTATGTTAATGACTTTAACATCAAATATTGCAATCTCACAACCGTCCACTACCTGCAATTCTCCGGAGATCTCCCAATTTGATTTTTGGATTGGTGAATGGGACCTTACCTGGAATGATACATTGAAAGGTGAGAATTCAATTACAAAAGAAATGGACGGTTGTGTGGTGCACGAACATTTTCATGATCCGCTCTCACATTATCGCGGCTGGAGCTGGTCGGTTTACAATGTAAAAACCAAACATTGGCAGCAAACATGGGTTGATAATTCAGGAGCCTATATTGATCTGAAAGGTGGGATGGAAGGAGATAAAATGATCCTGGCTACCGCAGATGAAAAAACGGAGGAAAGAACGGTGCGACGGCGGATGGTTTTTTACAACATCAATCCCAATTCCTTTGACTGGATCTGGGAAGCTTCTCCAGATCTGGGGAAAACTTGGGAATTAAAATGGAAAATTCATTATCAGCGAAAAAAGCAATTGGAAGCAAAATAAACGCAATGGCTTTTGCTCAACAGGGATCAGCATGCGAATGATTGTAAAGAGCTACTGACCTCATCAGCATTAACTCATTAAGACGAACCTGTTTTACCTCTGAAAAATATTTCTCGCGATAGTAGATTATCTTTGCAAAAAAATAAGCTACTATGAGAAAAACCCTTTGTTCAGTACTTCTGATTGCAATTGCCGTTACAGGCACCCACAATGCCAAAGCGCAAACTTTAACTATTCCAGCCGCAAGCCCTGTGACCAATGTTTCACAGAAATTTGCCACCTCATCCATCGATCTGGTTTACAGCCGGCCAAGTGTTAAAGGCAGAACGATCTTTGGGGATCTTGTTCCCTACGATCAGATCTGGCGTACCGGTGCCAATTCCGCTACTAAAATTTCTTTTGGTGAAAATGTAAAGGTGGAGGGAAAAGATGTTCCCGCAGGTAAGTATGCATTGTATACCATTCCCGGCAAAGAGCAATGGGTAATTATACTTTCAAAAGATACGGTCCTTTGGGGCTCCGATGGTTATAAAGATGAAAATGACCTCGTACGATTTAATGTGAAGCCATATACCGTTTCTCACCTGGTAGAATCATTTACGATAGACATCAACAACTTGAAACCCAACTCCTGTGACATCACCATGTATTGGGAAAAAATTGGTATTACCTTTTCTGTAACTGCTGATATTGATGCTAAAATCATGAAGCAGATTGATGAAGCCATGAAGGGTGAAAAGCCACCTTACTGGCAGGCTGCCAATTATTATTTCGACAATGGAAAAGACATCAACCAGGCCTATGCATGGGTGAATAAGGCGATTGAAACACGCCCTGAAGCATATTGGATGATGACTGCTAAAGCAAAAATGGAATTGAAGATGGGAAAACCTACAAATGCTGTAACTACAGCTACCCAGGCAATTGAATTGGCGAAGAAAGAAAATGACACCAGCTACATTCAGCAAAACGAAAAAACAATTGCTGAGGCGAAAGCGAAGAAATAATTGAAATTGATTTCTATACATTGCAAGAGGCTGTCTCAAAAGTCTTGAAGTCATCCTGAACTTGTTTTCCGAAGGATCCTGTGGGCAGGATCTGTTCCCCAAAGAGAGCAGATGCCGAAATAAATTCGGCATGACGGCTCCTCCGGAGCTTTTGAGACAGCCTCTTCTTTTTTGGAAAAAATTAGCATCTCACTAATGGTCTACCATATTTTATTCAACAACAGGTATTCCTGCACGTATTCTCTTATACCTTCCTCCAGCGAATAAAATGGCCGTGAATACCCTATGCTTTTAAGCTTTTCCATATTAGCTTCTGTAAAATACTGGTACTTGTCCCTGATAACGGAAGGCATTTCAATCCATTCAATATTGGGAGAAAGTTGCTGCGCATTAAATGTATTGGTTGCCAAATCCAAAAAAGTGCGCGCCTTCCCTGTGCCCAGGTTATAGATTCCGGAAGCTGATTGATGTTGGTAGAAATACAGCATCACTTCGGTAACATCCTTCACGTACACAAAATCGCGGAGTTGATTCCCGTCTTCAAAATCAGGCCGGTGAGATTTGAATAATTTTATACTGCCGGTTTCTTTAATCTGGTTGAATCCGTGAAAAATAACTGATGCCATTCGCGCCTTGTGATATTCATTCGGACCATACACATTAAAGAACTTTAAACCACACCAGAACGGAGGAGTTTTCTCCTGCTGCAAAACCCATTTATCAAATTCATTTTTGGAGATGCCATATTCGTTCAAGGGTTTTAAATCCGGTAAGATTGCATCGTCATCATCATAACCCAATTCTCCCGCACCATACGTTGCGGCTGATGAAGCATACACCAAAGGAATTTTATACTTCACACACCTGTTCCAGATATCCTTCGAATAATTCAGGTTGAGGTCGTCAAGAATTTTTTTGCTGGACTCAGTAGTGTCCGTTCGTGCCCCCAGGTGAAAAATGAATTCTATAGAATCGTGCTGCAGGTCAAGCCAATCGATGAATTCGTTTCTATCAATGATATTCAGGAAGCGTTTGTTTTCGTAGTTGCGCTTCTTCTTCTCTGTAGAAAAGTCATCCACCAATCCAAGGTGATAGACCTTTTCTTCATTAAGCCTTGCTACTAGGCAGGAACCGATGAAGCCTGCGGCTCCGGTGATGATAATCATAGAAGGGTTTGAAGAGTTTGAAAAGTTTGAAGGGTTTGAAGGGTTTGAAGGGTTTGAAAAGTTGAGCGACTATCAAGAGCTTCGTTCCTTAAATTTAGATCCTTTAATTGCAGATTTATTTAAATAACTGATTAGATTTCCTATCCTGGTTTCCAGTGCCTTTGCCTGCCTTTGCAGCTCATTTAATTCGATTTGGCTAATATAACCAAAGTCAAAGGCCCGATAACCTTGCGATTGAGTCTCACAACATGATCCCTTTGCTACTGCCAAAAATAGAATAAACTCAAGCTTACCACTCCTTCCAAAACCTTCAGCAATATTATCCATTACAGATCCCGCTGCAGCAAGAATTTGATTCCTGAACTTAAAATCTCTTACAAAATATTTTGTCTCACTCAATTTAAAAATAAACCTGGAAATTTCTCTTGCCAATCTCCATATCTCAAGATCTTCGAACGATTTAATAGTTGCCATAAGACAATTTTTAATACTTCCTTAATAAAAAATTATTCAAACATTTCAAACTATATAAACATTTCAAACAAAAAAACACTTCAAACAAGATAAACAATCTAAAACCATTTTCATCCTTCAGACATTAAACAAAAAATGCATCACATCCCCATCTGCCACAACATACTCCTTACCTTCAACCCTTAATCTTCCTACCTCTCGGCATTTTGCTTCACTACCGTATTTGATGAAGTCATCATATGCAATTACTTCGGCTCTGATAAAACCCTTCTCGAAATCAGAGTGAATAACACCTGCTGCCTGAGGTGCCACCATACCACTTTTAATGGTCCATGCACGCACTTCCTGTACACCTGCGGTGAAGTAGGTAAAGAGATTCAATAGTTTATAGGAACCATGAATCAATTTTTCTACACCCGCTTCTGCCAGCCCAAGGTCGTGCAGAAATGCTTTGCGGTCGTCAAAACTTTCGAGTAAAGCAATGTCTGCTTCAATAGCAGCTGAAATAAAAAGGAGTTCAGCATTTTCATCTTTTACTGCATCCATCAGTTGTTGTGTGTATTTATTTCCGGTGGTAACAGCTGCTTCATCTACATTGCAGACATACAAAACAGGTTTGCCTGTAAGCAAAAACATGTCGTCAACCGAAGCTTTGTCCTCAACACTCAATGCTACGCTACGTGCAGATTTTCCTGCCTCAAGGTGTGATTTATAGGTTTGCATTGTATCCATGATTCTTTTCGCGTCACGGTCGCCGGTACGGGAAACCTTCTCCTGCTTTGCAATGCGCTTTTCTACGGTTTCAAGATCTTTTAATTGCAATTCTGTGTCGATGATCTCTTTATCACGAACAGGATTTACAGAGCCATCAACATGAATCACATTGTCATCATCGAAACATCGCACCACATGTATAATCGCATCGGTGCTTCTTATATTACCCAGAAACTGGTTGCCCAACCCTTCCCCCTTACTTGCCCCTTTCACCAATCCGGCAATATCTACAATCTCTACTGTTGTTGGGATAACCTTTTTGGGGTTCACCAATTTTGCCAGTTCAGTCAACCGCTGATCAGGTACGGTGATCACACCAATATTTGGTTCTATAGTACAAAAAGGAAAATTGGCTGCCTGAGCCTTGGCATTTGATAATGCATTAAATAAAGTTGATTTGCCCACATTTGGTAAACCTACTATCCCACACTGTAATCCCATGATAAGCTGATTTTTTGAGGCGCAAATATAATCGTTTCAGCAGCAGTATCAGGACAAATGGTATTGTCTGTTCATGATAATTTTAAATTCCTGATCACAGGTCGAATAATCGCCAAAAGCAAATCCGCAAAGGGTGAAACGAATTAATTAACTGCATTGGTAATTAAGCTTAGAGCCTGTTAGGATTTCATCTAAATTAAATTTTACGAAGACATTTTCAAACGTGATAATGATCATAGATGACAGCGGGGAGCAAGTCCTTCCCCTTAGGGGAAGGATTTAGGATGGGGCTTTAAGTGACATACATGCTCATTTTATCATTTCCTAAAAGCTTCTTAGAGGTTCCGACTAATGCTCTTCAAAAAAATACTCTCACGTTCAGGTGGATGGATACTTCAGAAAAAGAAACCTCACTGGCTTTTATACCAATGAGGTTTAGTTGAGTGCTTTGTTAAAATCAAAAAATGTGTATCCCGGCAACAAAACCTGGTGCCAGTCTCACCGTAGTGTTCTCGCTTACATTTTCATAAAAGTGATTATCAAGGAAGGGTTCATAACGGTTGTCCTGCACACTTACATTAAATGTAGGGCCTGCAAAAACGCTCAGGTATTTGTTGATCTTAAATCCACCCATCACCCGTAATTGGTTGATCATATTGATGGCGGAAAAACTTACATAACTGCGATGCATCGACCAGGCCATTCCATCAATATCAACGAATGCGCGCTGTTTGATGGGAATGTGTCCGCCAATCCCCACACCAAAACCAAAAGGAAGATCTGTGTTAAACGGTGATACTCCATAAGCATATATGTTGTACATGTATTTTGTCCCTACCCGTATTGCTCCGTTGAAGGTGAGAATATCACTCGTCCAGCCATCTACATCGAAGATACCATCACTGCTTACACTTACTAAACCAATTGCAGCCCCATCAAGCGAATCAGAAATATTAATGAGGCCGATTTGAAATCCACTGATCTTCTTTCCCAAATTTATTAATCCAATTTGTCCCCCTACCAGGTCATTGGCTAAGTTGAAGACTCCACCAATCTGTCCACCCTTCGTTTGCGATAGTGATACATTACCCACTCCTGCAATCTGCCATGCATGAGACTTCTTATCTGAACTCGAGAGATTTACGATACCAGCGATTTGCGCACCGTTCAAACTATCAGCAGCAATATTTACAATGCCTGCTGCCTGGAAACCGGATACATAACTGCCACTGATGTTGGTGATGCCGGCAAACTGAGCACCGCGTAGTGATTGACCCACATTTGCAAGCCCGCCGAACTGTGCTCCTTTTACATATCCTCCAGTATAATTAGCGAGTCCTGCGAATTGAGCTCCCGTTAGATTTCCACCCGCATAATTGGCGAGTCCACCAAACTGCGCTCCTGCTACATACCCTTTAATACCATTCATCAATCCACCGAACTCTGCTCCTTTCAATGCTCCATTATAACCCTGCAATACATTCAGCGAAACAAAATGCATGTATTTATAACCGTCAATCCCGTTGCTGCTTAATGGAGTGACAAAAGAAACCTGCGCATACCTGGGGATATACAGCGAATCCTGGCTCAATTCAGCAGGCGATTTTCCGGATGCCTTGGCAGAATCAATTGGCCCGCCACCAGCGACATTTTTTTGTGCCGAAGAATCCTTTCCAAATACTAACCATCCTTTCTTTTCTTCCTTCGGTATTTCATTCTTTGAGCTATCGCGATGAAAAATATTCAAATTGAGAAATGCTGTTGCTGATGAATCGTTGCCTGAATTCTTTTCTGTTTTAGTGTCACTCTTTCCCTTTTTTTCTTTGGCTGAAGGTATTGCAGGTGCAACAGCCGGTGGTGAAACAATTGCAGCGCCTGCCAGTATTTCAGGAACCAAATTATTATTACTGTTCTTCTTTTCTCCTTCTTCTGTTTTAGCGACGGAAGAATCAGCGGTATCAGCAGTTGTTATTAAATCAATTGGGCCAATCAGCGCTACCTGTTCCTGTTGAATACTATTATTATTTACGGCTTCTGTCTTTGATGAAGAAAAAGAATCACTGCTTACTGCAATACTACCAATTGCTGTTTGCGTATTGTCTTCCACTACAGGATTTAGTTTTTCAGCAACTTCTGGTGCTTCAACATTTGCTTCAGTGGGACTTGCTGCTGATTCAATACTTTCCACTGCCGGCATCTTTTCTTCCTCTAGCACTGGTGAAGCATTTACGGTAGAAGCATTGTTATACTTCACACTTTCTTCATTAGGTTTTCGCTGCGAATTATTTGCAACAAATGGCGGGGCAGTTGCTGCTGCTGCTTGCTTATCGTTTTCACTTTTTACAGCGATGGTAACAGGTGCTGTATTTTGCTTCACAACATCATTCTTTACCGATGAATTATTTTTATCAGTTACATCAGGGTTCAGTTTCATTGAAGAATCTAAAACAGGAGCGACCATATTCTTTGGTGTTTCCTGGATCTCCAGCCTATTTTTTGTTTCCTGCACTACCGGTGTATTTACCGGCGTAATATCCTGGCTGTACCATAACAATGAGGTGATGATAGCACCTGAAATTAATCCTCCTCCAAACATAGTCCACTTTTTTTGTATGAATTGTTTAAACCAATTGGGTTTCGGTGCAGTAACATAAGCCGACATTAACTGATCGAAATTTTTATGTCTGTTGATGACATCGTCGCTCAGCGGCACATATTCAGTTTTGAATTTGATCTTTCTCATGGCCGTGAATTATACTGCTATCGAAATTGAATTTCTAACGCGCTCCAGGATGCGGTGAACCTTCACCTTGGCATTGTTTTCAGTGATGCCCTTGATGTCGCCGATTTCTTTGAAGGAGCGTTTTTCAAAGAACCTCATTTCAATCATTTCTAAATCTGCTGCATTTAATTTTTTTATAGCTGCAAATAATGCCTCCCGCTTCGCCACTTCAAGGTGGCCATAATCTTCCTCCATTATTTCATTCACTCCTTCGTTCTCAATACTTACAATCCTGAATTTTTGCTGATCGCGGAAGTGTTGCATTACCTCATTGCTTGCAATTCTGTACAACCATGCAGAGAAAGGAATCCCACGATACGTGTATTTGTCAATACCCTGCAAAGCTTTCAGAAATACCTGCTGTGCAATGTCTGCAGACACATCTTCATCGTCTGTTCTGCGATAGATGAAGAGAAATATCTCCCGGTAATGCTTCTCGTAGAAATACCTGAAGTGCTTCGGATCTTTCTTCGCCGCATCTATCCTTGATTGCTCTTCAGTGTTCACAGGAGGTGAAATAATGTTAGGAGATAATGGATGAAAAAGTAGTTTCTTAAATATTAATTGACATGAACCACTGAACCACTTCCGCCCACAGTCACATTCAATGTCGGGTTGCCCATATACATGAGACTGCCACTGCCACTGATCGTTCCTTCGAGCAATGTTGAAACGTTTACCTGTCCAAGCCCGGAGCCACTGATAGTGAAGTGACATTCTTCAACAGGATAATCAAAAGCCATTATGGCACCTGAACCGGAAATGGTAAGATCCAAACTACTTGGTAAGCCAGTATCAGATGCATTACCCTGTCCTACCAGGGTGATATTTCCCGAGCCGGAAACTACCGCATTGGCGCTGCGTGACTCACCAATGAAATCAATCTTACCGGAGCCACTTACTGTCAGGTCGAGATTCTCGGTAAAAATAGAATCCTGCGCCTGGAAGTAACCAGACCCACTTACTACCAGCGACAATGAACCCGCAGAAAAGTTTCCGGTTGATACTGCATATCCTGATCCGCTGATATCCACCTTTGTTAAGGTAGGAAGCGTGATATAAATTTTTATCGGATCATGTTTGTTGAGGCAGTGTTTAGAATAAATCTGCAACTCATCTCCTTTAATGTCAGTCACTACTTCTTCGAGAAGATTTTCCTCGGCCTCAACTTTAACTTCATAAACGGTTCCCTGCGTGATGTAGACCTCCGCTTCCATTTCATTTTCGATCTGCGTAAAGCCGGAAATATTTCTTATTTCGGTCTGCATTGAACCATTTCCGTTTTTGCAGGGCCATCCATCTTTTTTGCAGGATGAAAACGCAAGCACTAAAACACTGAAAATTACTGGGTACTTGAAAAGATTTGAGCTCATTTTAAAATTTGTTTAGAGTAGAACGAGGAATGGAGAAAAGGTTACAGGGGAAGTGCCGGAATTTGAAATCTTTTTTTGGAGGATAGATTTAAACTTCTGAATCCGTCCATTTACCTGAAAAACTAGGATTTTGGGAAACTTTTAAGGTTGAAATACCATAGTTTAAAAAAACAGCATCCATTTCAAATATGGTGCTAATTATTTATAGATGGGACAAGTAAAGGGCTCGAAAGCCCCAAAAGTTGGCTGTCGCAGTAAAAATTCAGCACCTTATCCTTTACAAAATCATGTTTGAATCCTGGTAAGCATCTATTTAATAACGACCATTTTCCTTACCATTTTCTTTTCACCTGATATAAAACACAGGAAGTAAATTCCGTTTGAAACTTCTTTGGAAGGAATCCATTTTAGTTGGTGCAGGCCTGCAACTGTTCTTTCATTCTCCAATAAGGTTGCGATGCGATTACCGGTGTTGTCAGTTAAGAACAATGTCACCGGATTAGCCTTAGAAATGGTAAATTGAATATTTGCACCGTATGAAGATACCGGGTTAGGAAATAAATCAAGTTTCAATTCAGCCGATGCTGTTGTCGCACATCCACTGATAGCAGTGCATCAATACCCGTATTCTTCCACAATCCTCCGGCAACACTTCCTGCCCAAATAGTTTGACCACTGGCATCATTAGGGTCAATCATGATAGCCCTGGTTCTGCCTCCAACATCAAGAGGTCCACGCTCATTCCAAACAATTCCATAATCCGGCCCATCCATTGGAACAGTACCCGTAAACATTCCGCGGCCATGAGTTGCTGCTACCAGGATATGATCGGAAGAACGGTATGTCAGCATACTCACTCTTACATTAGCAAGCCCCTCGTTGATGGGAAGCCACACTGTATTATCACCATTCAGATTGGTGGTATAAAAAACGCCCAGCTCTGTCGCGATATAACAAACTTCAGGATGCAGCGGATGTGGGAAGATCCAGTTCACCGGTAAGTTTGGCAAATCACCATCATGAGAAGTCCATGAAACCGAGGGCGAAGTTGCATTTTTCGTTTCCCAGATATTTTTTATTCCATAATTTGAAAAAACCGTAAACACATGATTGACGTCCTGTGGATCAACAAATACATTGGAGCAATGCACAGGGCTAAAAGTTGAACCGGACGGTAGCTGGTTGCCCGGATCACAGTCTGTCCATGCATGAGTTAGTGTTGTGGTATCAGCATGTTCAATGCGGTAAATGTTTCCACCACTTGCCTTTCCAATGAAAACAGTTCCGGGTTGACTTTTAGAAATACCAATTGCAGTAATTGCACCTACTGTTTTTGATGCACGCTCCCATGAGGAATCGGTTGCGGTGGAAGCATTTTTCAACCGCCACAATCCTTTGCTCGACGAAGCCATGTACAATAATTCAGGATCATTCGGATCCAATGCAATCGGGTTGATGAATTGTACATCGTTGTCTGTCAGGTAAGCATTAGTGATCGTATCAGGAATGTCATACCCTCCGTTGTTGGTTCGAAAAATACCATTGGAATTTTTTGTGGTGTAAATGATTTCAGGATTTTCATAGTTGATAGCACAAAATCCACCATCATATCCGGAAAGCAGCTTGTGCGGACTGATTCCTACGGACTGCATTTGGTTGCTTCCGTTATCCTGTGTTCCTCCGACAATAGTGAGATTTCCTGAAGCAGGATGGATATCGCTGGCATAATACTGGGTTACCCGATACCCCAGGTTTCTTTCATAAATATCCGGGAATTCATCCTGAAAATTTCCCGACTTCCAAACGCCGCCGTCATTACCGAAATAAATTGTATCTGAATTTCTAAACAACAGCGCATGTTGGTCGACGTGAACATATTGGTAATCACTAGAGTCGGGATTTCCGTGTGCCAATTGAAACCAGGTATAACCACCATCCTTTGATCGCCATTGCTGCCATCCTCCTGCCACTAAAGTATTTTCATCATTTGGGTCAACACTGATTACAACGTCATACCAGGCCTGCTTTTTTGCAAATAACAAATCGCCTCCGGGATCAGGTATGGTGAACCATGTATTTCCCTTGTCTGTAGTTTTATAAAATCCCTTTATTCCATAATCAGTAGTGTTGCCGGCAATTACATAAGCAACACTGTCATTGGACGGAGCAGTAGCCAGTTCCACCCTGAAAATACCTGTAGTTGGAAAACCATTGGTTTGTTTGATCCATGTTCCTGAATCTCCATTTTCAGAATAATAAATGGCGCCTGCCTGAAAAATTCCCGTAGTGGCAAAAATGCCTCCGTTCTGTGTGAATTCAACATCGCAAATACTATTGTTCTGTGATCCGGGAACATTCAGTACTTTCTTAAATGAAGCACCACCGTCCTGTGAGCGCATCAATCCTGACGCAGATGTGGCAACATAAACATCACTTGAAAAAGGATGCACATCAATATCCTGGCAATAACTGAATAATGAAGTATCAGTAGCAGGAAGTTGTGCCCAGTTGTTGCCGGCATCTACTGATTTCCATACGCCGGCTCCCACTGCAGCATCTACGTTGTACCATCCCTCTCCTGTGCAGAAATAAAATGTTTGGAGGTGATGGGGATCGTAGGTAATCTTTGTGATCGCTATAGATGAAAAGAAATCATTCACCAATTGCCATTCACCTGTTCTGGATGTCGCCTTTGAAGAAAATGCAACACCAGGGATTTTTCCAAGTGCTACCAATTCACGATAGGCTTTCCAAAGTGCCTGGGAAGGAATAGTTCCGGTTGCAGGATCTGCGTATCGGGCTTTTTCCCATTCCATCCTGCTGATGGGTGATTCAGGTCCTTCGTAAAAATCTGTGATCTCCATTCCTTTTTCAAAAGGGAATATCTTCACTACTACAAAACTCAATAACGCAGACAGTAAAATTGCAATCAGCGCGGTGTAGTTATTTCTCATTCATGATGTCTAA
>JBDSEW010000094.1:0-2626 GCA_039919825.1 Chitinophagales bacterium
GTTTCCCGGGAGCCATCGTCGTAGATCGACAATTGCTCGTGGGCAGGATTTGCTGCGAAATGGACGGATGCTGAAACAAGTTCAGCATGACGTTTCCTGGGAGCTATCGTCTTGGATCGACAATTGCTCGTGGGCAGGATTTGCTGCGAAATGGACGGATGCTGAAACAAGTTCAGCATGACGTTTCCCGGGAGCCGTCGTCGTAGATCGGGAATTGCTCGTGGGCAGGATTTGCTGCGAAATGGACGGATGCTGAAACAAGTTCAGCATGACGTTTCCTGGGAGCTGTCGTCGTAGATCGGGAATTGCTCGTTTCAGAGCTGGTTCATCAGTAACTTGTTTTCCTAAGAATACTGTGGCAGGATCTGTTCTTAAAATAGAGAGATGTGGCCAAAAGTTTCCTTCGGAAAATAAATTTAGCATCATGGCCATAAAGGGAGATAGCTTGCATTATTTTCTATAAAATATAAGAAGTATTTTAAAGGAGGACAATCACAAAGGTATCAACTTGTAATACTAAAAAGTAATAGCTACTTGCCTATTTTTCAGTGGGAATTTCTGCCACGTAGCCATTCACTTTGCTATTGCCGATTCTATAAATTCTTATTGTGCCCGGTAAGAAAGAAAGTGAAATTAATTTTTCTTCCAGTGAAACTCAATACCGTTGTTGTCAATATAAGTAAACCAGTTGTCGGTAAGCTTGCGTACGGTAAAAAAGATCTGTAAAATCTCTTTCGACACATCCTGTCCCTGGTATTGGGTATAAATGACAATCATCTCATCACTGTTGTCAGCAAAAGCATAGGTACCAAATGAATAAAGTACACCTGACTTGAAATAACTTAAGCTTTTAGAATCCCTGCCTGTCTGCACAAAAAGGGTTTGGCCCGCATACTGGGTGGTAACATCGTTGCCGTTGACATCTAGCACTTCGTCAATCAGCCAGTTGCCGGCCAGGCGTTCGTCCTTTGTCATCATTGTAAAGATCGGACCTTCAGGGTACTGAAAACAACTACTGAAGGAAAACAAAAGAAATCCAAAAACAATGATTTTTGCAGGAGATGAAAATCCTTTCATAAAACGGTATTTAACGGGAAGGACTGAATGATTCAATTAGTTTTTCGATCGCAAAGATAGCGTTTAATTTCTAACGGAAAAGGAGTTCGTTCAGTTGGGTTGCATACCAAATTGTAGTTGTTCAAAAAGAATTGAACCTTTAATCAATCCGTCATTGTCCAAAGGATTCTTCGAGCGAATCCCGCCTAGTACACTCTTCAATATATCAGCAGTGTGAATGGCGGGATGAACCAATCCCCTGATGCTATCACAGTTTTCTTTCGAAGAAAGGATTCATGTGGGGATTACTTCATCCCGCTACTAACAGTCTGCTTTATCTTAAGAGTGATGAAGGCGGAATTTGCTCGAAGAGTCCTTTGGACAATGACGGCGTTGATTGACCTTTTGCCACACCTCCCTTGCCACAATTTGGTATGCGCCCTTCAGTTGGGTGCACGACAATTTATCATTCATGGAATCAGGAGATCATCCCATGACCCCTGAAGTGGCACCAGTCACTACGAAAAAATTGCGCGTTAGTGCCTTGCAGCAATCTTCAATGGCTGCCTGCATACAAAAAAACTGTCCTTTGATTAATTAGAATTTACCGCATGCCCTTCGGTTGAGATATTAAATTGCTATCCGCCCACTAAGAAAAAATTGCACCTTAGTGCCTTCGCAGCATTTTCCTTTTATATTCGTTATGTTATCTAACCAGCCTGAAATTGAGGTATAAGTCATTCTTCCTCAATTGGAGAAAATACATACCGGGTGAATAATTGGTGAGGTCGAGCCTTATGATTTCATTTTTTAAATACACCTCCTCCGGAACATCCAGCAGTTTTCTGCCTGTTACATCAAAAATACGCAGGCCAATTTTTGACGGTATGGCTGATTGAATTTGTACATTGAACCATCCATCAGACGGATTAGGAAAAATAGAAATAGCTTCTTCTATAAAATAGGTTTCAACATTTTCAAATGCTGCGGTTAAATAGGATGTATCTGTTCCGCATGGACCAAATGCCTGCAGCGTGATAAAAAACTCGCAGCAATCTGAATAAATGTGATCCGGATTAATTTCAGTAGAGGAAGTACCATCACCAAAATCCCATAGGTAGGATGTGGCATTAACGGAGGTGTTAGTTAAGCTGATAAACTCGATCTCATTGTGTTGTTCATCAATAAAAAAGTTTGCATGTGGATGATCATTCACTTCAATCACCACCGTGTCTGAATTATTAAGTGAAGTGCCTGTTACCTTCAATACAACCTGCTTGGTTCCGGGCGTAGTATAAATTATTTCATGGGGTCCTGCTGTGGTTGCGACAGAGGGAATAGCGCCACTGCCGAAGTTCCAGTTGTAGCTTATTATATTTCCGGATGATCCGTTAGTGAAGGCAATAATACTATCAGTACAAAGAGTGCCTGCTGAATAAAATGCGGCCTGCACCACTTCTGCGCTTTCAAATATTCCAATAGCATCAATGGCCATATCACTGCTCGATGCAGCTCCTGTAATACCTCTGAACCGGAGTGTAACCGTATTTCCTGCATAGCCTGAAATATC
>JBDSEW010000444.1:0-10622 GCA_039919825.1 Chitinophagales bacterium
AAACTTAAAATTCCAGGTAATTGAAGGTATGATTGGGAAAAGGCTCACCTGTTTCGCCTGAATCGTAATTTCCGGGTCCTGCAAAAAATCGCCGCTATAATCATTGTAGATGAAATACGGATTAGCCCTGTTATATAGGTTATAGATCGAAAAACTCCAGCCGGATTGAAACTTCCTGTCTTTCCTTCCTTCATAAGTTGCAGCGATATCCATTCTGTGGTAATCAGGCAAACGGGTGGCATTTACACCATTATAGTAGGTCAGGATATTTCCCTCTATAAAATACTTTGAATCGGGAAGTGTAAAAGCTATTCCAGTTTGAAATACAAATGTTGCACTGAGGGTCCAGTGATCATTCAACCTGTAAGACCCTACGACTGATACATTGTGACGACGATCGTAACGGTAGGGAAAAGCTTCGCCATTATTCAGATCCGGGAAAACACGATCGGTAAATGCAAGCGTATATCCAATCCAGCCGGTGAATTTTCCATATTTCTTGTTTACAAAAAATTCGATGCCATAGGAACTTCCTTCCCCGAATACAAAACTTTCTTCCAGGTTTTCATTGGGAGTAGGTGTATATCCTTCCTTGTATTCGATTTGATTTTGCAGCGATTTGTAATAGATTTCTACGGAAGTCTCAAAAGCATTTTCTTTAAAATTTTTAAAATAGCCAAGTGAATACTGATATCCAATCTGTGGTTTAACGAGGGATGAGCTGGGCACCCAAATATCAGTGGGCAACGTAGTTCCATTATTTGTTACAAGATGGATGTATTGATTATTGATGGTAAAAGCGGCTTTCAAAGAAGATGATTTATTAATGGAGAGCCTTGCCATCAATCGTGGTTCAATACCGCCGTATGTTTTTATGTGCTCGCCGGTTTTATACACGATGCTGTCTTCGGGGAAACCGGTAAAACCATTGTAGAGCAATTTTTTGTAAGGCCCAACCTGTTCAAAATAAGATATGCGCAGGCCACCACTGATCTGAATATTTTCCGTTAGGTCAAACTGATCCTGCACATACGCTGCTCCCTCGTGTGCATAGAGTTGCTGAATGCCTTCGGGGTTAAACTCAACGTCGCCACTCTTGCCTGAGATACTGCTGGGTTGAAAGATGTGATAAATATAGTTAACTCCAAACTTGACCTGGTGCCTGACGGTGGGGAAATAGTCGAAGTCTATCTTGGTATTGAAATCACGGATACCTGAGAAAAGTGAAAACTCAAAAAGATTTTGGTTGGCCGTTAATTCGAACTGGTAATCCTGGTAGATTGCGGAAGCATTCATAAACAGCTTATTGCTGAAAAGGTGATTCCAGCGAAGAGTAGCCGTAGCATTGCCCCATGGTATCTGGAGGTTGATATCGTTGCTGGAGAAGGAAAATACATCACGTCCAAAGTAACCGCTTAGATAAATGCGGTCTTTATCAGAAAATTTATAGTTGGCTTTTGCATTCAGGTCATAAAAATAATAGGCTGATCCTGCAAAGTCTGATTTCTGGACGTATGGCTTAGTAATTACATCAATGTAGGTTCGCCTTCCTGAAACAATGAAAGAACTCTTACCCTTTACAATGGGGCCTTCGAGTGTAAGCCGGGATGCAATCACTCCGATTCCACCGGAGCCATGAAAGGACTGGTTGTTCCCATCTTTCATCGAAAGATCCAAAACGGAAGATATTCTTCCCCCGTACTCTGCAGGCATCCCTTCCTTATACAATGTAGTATTGTGAATTGCATCTGAATTAAACACAGAAAAAAAGCCAAAGAGATGCGATGCATTATAAACAGTCGCTTCATCGAGCAGGATCAAATTCTGATCCGGACCACCACCCCGCACGTAAAAGCCGGACGATCCTTCTCCCCCACCCTGTATTCCGGGCAACAACTGAATTGTTTTCAAAATATCCTGCTCACCAAAAAGAATAGGTAAGGTTTTTATTCTTTCCATCGAAAGATCAAATTTCCCCATCTGTGCGCTTCGCACATTTTCATCCTTGGTATCTTCTCCCTCAACAGTGATTTCCTGTATTTCACTCACGGAGGTTTTCATATTTACATTGAGCCGGAAATCTTTCGAAAGAATGATAGTAGTGTCAATTTCTTTATACCCCAAAAAGGAAAATATAATTGTATACGTGCCAGGTGTCAGTGAAAGCGAGTAAAAGCCATAGTCGTTACTGGAAGAACCCGTAGTTGTACCTTTTACGCCAATAGAAGTACCAATCATACTTTCACCACTACCTTCTTCTTTTACATAACCGCTCACGGTTACCCTTTCCTGTGCAAAACCAGAAGTTGCAATCAGTGTGAGAAAGAATAGGGATAAGAAAAAGGAACAGGGAACGCACTGCCGCATACTATTTCGCTCATTACATGGGCGACATGTTTTTTTAATTTTGGTGCAAAAGAGATCGCATTGAGTTATTCATTTGAAGGAAGGGTACGAAATGCGGTGCAAAGTTATGCCAGTTAAACTGTTTCATCAAATGAAGGTTTAAAAATTGCAGGTTAGAGGACTGTTTAAGTCGATGAGTATTCTAAATAGTTCATCTGCGTGAATATCAATCCTAGCGGCTTTCATATTTTTTCTGCTATTCTTATTTCTTCAAGAAAGGTCTCCATACCTTTTCTCATTTCAGCAGTTAAATGGTATTGAATTTTATTGTTGAGGTAATCCAAAGTATCTACGTCCGGATAGAAGGATTCATTTTGTCTCGCTACAATCTCAACGCTCTCAATACCCTTTTTGAGTGCCTCTTTGAAAGTGATTACAAACAATTCATCCAAAGGCCGGTTAGTGACCCAGCAGGCAAAAACAAAAGGAAGGCCTGTGAGCTCTTTCCATGCCTGACCAAGATCGTAGCAGTAGCGGAACTTCTTCTTTAACTGTAAAGACCGATCTCCAATAATCAGACCGGCAGTGGAGCCAGTGATACCGGATTCATATCCAGGTACCGTTTTCTTTAAGACAGGATTTACTTTCCAGAAATCGCGCAGTAAAATTTTTGCAAGTTCAACTGATGTACGAGACTGGTAATCGAGATATATCGTTTCAACCTCTTCTATAGGACATTGAGCGTAGATACAAACAGAACCTACTTCCCCGTTGCTGCAGATCCCATAGTCGCTGATAATTTGAGCACCGGAAATTTCCGGAACTACTGCAACAGGTACCAATCCTATGGTCGCAATGCCCGATATCATACTATCCGCAACAAAAGAAGGAATTTCTTTTGTGAGATTGATTTGGGTGATGACCGGACTTTGCTCTATTCCATAGAGAAAAGGTTTGGTATTTAAGTATGATACAGCAGTTACGTTTATTTTTCCCATTCTTTTATTTTATCCAATCACCGGTGTTCCATGACCTCAATCTTTTGGGTGCAAGTGATCCATGTTGTTAAAAAGTTCGATCCCAAAACGATGATCCGTGTAATTAAGTTTGTAAAGGGTTAGATTATGATGCGGAAACTCATCCATCTTAAACAAAGATTGATGCAGCAAGGTCGGCAGAAATATGCGCATCGCACGACCATGCATACAGATCAGTATTTTCTCATGTGGTTGTTGCAACAAATAGTCAATAAACCGCATTTGCCGTTGCTGCACTTCTACAGGACTTTCTCCTTCCGGCGCTTTTTCATCCAGCTTGCCTGCATTCCAGTTTTCTATCAACTCACGGTAAAGCATTTTAAAATCCGCAGAAGCGCGCTTTCCTTCGAAGATACCCCAACTGATTTCATCAAGGTCTGCAAATTGTTCCCAATGAATTCCTTTTGAAATAAAACCTGCAACAGATTCATGCGTGCGGCGAAGAGAGGATGTATAAACAACATCAAAAGGCTCATCCTTATACCGGTCGTAAAATAATTCTGCCTGGTTCTTTCCTGTATCATTCAACGAAGGGTTTACTCCCCGCCCCTGCACAATACCCTGCAGGTTAAAATCTGTTTCACCATGGCGGATGATATAAAGTTCTTTAATCAATTCGGTTTATAGTTTATGAAGGGAATACTGTATTGGTTTAATTTTGAATTATCGGCAGTTCATAAAAGAGGGGCTTCTCCTCTACAAATTCCACATCGTTGTAATCCCTTACTACATTGTAAAGTGTGTCTCTTTCAATGGGATGTCTTCCCGCCTGTTTAATCAATTCTACAAGGTCTCTTGTGGTCATAGCCGGATGCTGGTCTTCTGCTCCTGCCATGGAATAAATTTTTGTTGAATCATCAATAGTTCCATCCACATCATCAACACCAAAGTTCAAAAGTAACTGGGTGGTTGACCTTCCGATCATTGGCCAGTATGCTTTTATGTGCGGGAAGTTGTCGAGAAAAATTCTCGACATCGCGTAGCACCGCAGATCCTCCGCAATAGTTGATTCCGCAATGTGCGACATCTCATTGTCTTTATTTCTGAATTTAAGCGGAATGAAGGTGTTAAAGCCATGCGTACGGTCCTGCAGTTCACGAAGCCTGTTCATATGATCAATACGATGCGCATAGTTTTCAATGTGACCATACAACATTGTAGCATTGGAATGCATACCCAACCGGTGAGCAGTTTCATGAATCTCCAGCCACTCTTCTGCTGTAGCCTTGTCTTTACAAATAACATTGCGCACCTCTTGATGAAATATCTCAGCTCCTCCCCCAGGAATGGAATCCATCCCATGCTCTTTAAGAATCTTTAATCCTTCTTCATAACTCACTTTTGATTTTCTGAACATGTATTCCAGTTCAACAGCGGTAAATGCTTTTACATGAATATCCGGACGAATCTCTTTGATCTTTTTTATGACATTAGCGAAGAACATAAGGTTCATCTTTGGATGAACACCACCTACGATGTGGACTTCCGTTACCGGAATGCTCTCATATTTGCGGACGATGTTAAGCATCTGTTCTTCATTTAACTCCCACGCCTCTTCCTCCTGTTGAACAAGTCTCGAATAGGAACAAAACTTACAGGTGAATACACATTTATTAGTTGGCTCAATGTGAAAGTTTCTGTTGAAATAGGTGAAGTCACTGTTTTTCTTTTCGCGGATGTAATTGGCGAGAGCACCAAGAAGACCGAGTTCGGCCTTCTCATACAACACCAATCCTTCAGACGTTGAAGTTCGTTCCTGTCCAATTACCTTTTCAACAATTCTTTTCAGATCGCCAGGCAAATTCAAATTGTCCTTTAATGCTTCAAGATTTAATGCCTGTGTCATAAGAAAAATATTTCAATGATTGCAAAAGTTGCCGGAGATTCAGCACACTGTTGTTACAATGCATTCCTCCCGCAAGTTCCCTTTCAGCCAACAACTTCACGCTGACGCATTTCTCTGCCTATTGCTTCTTCAAATACTTCTTTCCACTCATTCATTTCACCCCAGCTTTGCTGATCAACTATTATTTTTGATGCAGTTACTTCCCCCAATAAATTAAACTCAACATCTGATTCCAATAAGTGTTCAATAAACTGATCTTGTTTACCGGGTGTAACAGAAACCACAATCCTGCTTTGACGTTCTCCAAACAGGAAAGCATCCTTTCGAAGTGTTTCATCTGTAGACACATCAAATCCCCAACCATCGGGCATTGCTGATTCGAGCAGTGAAACAAAAAGCCCACCGTCTGAACAATCATGCGCAGATTCAATCAATTTGTTTTTTATCAAAAGGGAGACAGTCTTTTGAACAATATATTCTTCGTCCAATTCAAAATGCGGAGCAGGAGAATACGTAACACCACAAACGTTCGCAATGTATTCCGATGAGCCAACATCATTTCCGGATTCACCGATTAAGTAGATCAGGTCACCGGGATTTTTAAAGGATAAAGTCATCCTGTCATCGAAATCCTGAAGAACACCGAGCATTCCAATAGTAGGTGTAGGAAACACCGGCCCGTCATCTGTAGATTGATTGTAGAAACTCACATTACCACCTGTTACTGGTGTATCAAACTTTTTGCAGGCATCTCCCATGCCCTGGATGGCATTTACAAATTGCCAGTAAACTTCAGGGTTATATGGATTTCCAAAGTTGAGACAATTGGTGATTGCTACGGGTTTTCCTCCTGAACAAACAATGTTTCTTGCCGATTCACTCACAGCTATAGCCGCACCTTTCTTTGGATCTGCAAAAAGATAACGGGCATTACAATCCACTTTTAACGCAAGTGCTTTTCTGGTACCACTGATCCGGATGATAGCTGCATCAGAAGCTGCGTTGCTGGAAGTGTTGCCAATGCCCACCATTGAATCGTATTGTTCATAGATCCATTTCTTTGAAGCGATGTTTGGAAGTCCAACCAATTGCAGTGCTACACTTTTGAGGTCTGAAGGCTCTGGAATGTTATCGAGGTTGAAGGCATCAATTTCCTGAAGATAAGCAGGTGCCTTGTAATCCCGCTCATACACCGGAGCGCCACCTCCCAATACAAGAGAGTCGGCGTTTACATCTGCTACCAATTCTCCATTCATATAATAGTGTAATCTTTCACCTGAAGTTACTTCACCGATCTGCACGCAATGAAGATCCCACTTTTCATAGATGCTGTTTACTTCTTCTTCGCGACCTTTTTCTACCACCAGCAGCATGCGTTCCTGGGATTCAGAAAGCAATATTTCAAACGGCTTCATATTTTGCTGGCGTGTTGGAACCTTATCAAGCCAGATTTTCATTCCATGCTTTCCTTTCGCTGACATTTCTGATGTAGAACAGATGATGCCTGCTGCACCCATGTCCTGCATACCCACGATAGCACCCGTTTCAATTACTTCCAGGGTTGCTTCCAGCAAAAGTTTTTCCTGGAAAGGATCCCCAACCTGCACGCTCGGAAGGTCTTCATGTGAATCTTCGGTTATATCCTGCGATGCAAAGCTGGCACCATGAATACCGTCTTTGCCGGTAGCAGAACCTACAATGATAACAGGATTACCCTCACCATAGGAAATTGCAGAAACAGTTTTACCGATGCGCACGATACCAACGCTCATTGCATTTACGAGTGGATTGGTATTGTAACAGGCATCAAAAAAAACTTCCCCTCCTACTGTTGCAACACCAAATGCATTTCCGTAGTCACCTATTCCCTTTACAACACCACGTAATAAATGTTTTGTTTTTTCTTCCTTCAAATCACCGAACCTAAGTGAATTCAACGCAGCGATCGGCCTTGCACCCATGGTAAAAATATCGCGGTGAATACCTCCAACACCAGTTGCTGCACCCTGGTATGGTTCAATAGCTGAAGGATGATTATGCGACTCGATTTTAAATGCGCAAGCCCAGCCATTACCAATGTCAATCAATCCGGCATTCTCTTCTCCTGCCTTGGCGAGCAATCCAGAACCCTCACGGGGAAGGGTTTTCAACCATTTGATGGAGTTTTTATAGGAACAATGCTCACTCCACATGACTGAATAAATGCTGATCTCTGTGAAATTCGGATTACGACCGAGTATTGATTTTATCTTTTCGTACTCTTCGGGAAGAAGGCCCAGTTCATGTGCTATTTCCAGTGTAACCTCAGGCTCTGTTGCTGTTGTACTCATAGAATTAATTTGCGGTGCAAAATTAGGTAATCAATAGTTAGCGGTTGCATGAAAATGTAAACATTGAAGATGCACGTGTGAAAAGTATCTTAAAAAAAGGTTGGCTGGTTCATTAATGATGTGCGATCCTTAAACCGCATTTAGATCACGTTTAGATGACTTGCAGAGCACAACCGATTTTAGAGTTGAATAACAATTATTTAGCTTTACAGTTTTACTGATTTTAATTGTTGATATAAACCTTCCCCCTGGACTTTGAGAACCACTGATGCAGTTGACCAAACACCCCCGAATCGATTTATTCCGTTAGAAGATTTTTTCAGAAATCCTGAAAAGACCCGTTTCCAGGTATCCCCGAATGGAGAATTTCTCTCGTATATGGCTCCATGGAAAAACCGGTTAAATATTTATACCAGAAAAGTTAATTCAACAGAGGAATGGCGTGTTACGAATGAAATTGAACGAAATGTTTCCGGTTACTTCTGGGGCAGCAATAACAGGATCGTTTACTTAAAGGATAAAGGTGGGGATGAAAATTTTCACCTCTTCTCTGTTTCTATAACGGGTGCTGATGAACGTGACCTTACGCCGTTTGAATCTGTCACAGTACAGATTATTGATGAGCTGGAAGACAATGAGGATGAATTGATTATTGGAATGAATCGCCGTAATAAGGAAATCTTTGATGCTTACCGGCTGAACATCAACACCGGCCAGCTTATATTGGAGGCAGAAAATCCAGGCAACATCACCGAATGGGTCACCGATCACCAGGGAGATATCCGCATTGCGCTTACTACAGACGGAGTGAATCAAAGCATTCTTTATCGGGAACATAAAAGCAAGCCATTCAGGCCAATAATTACCACTAATTTCCGTGAAACACTTCAACCCTTATTTTTCACTTTCGATAATAAAGACCTGTACGCACTCTCCAATATCGGACGCGATAAATCCGCCATTGTTTTGTTTGATATCGCAGCAGGTAAAGAAAAAGAAGTATTGTTTCAACATGGTGAAATGGATCTTGCAGGACTGAATTATTCGCACAAGCGTAAAGTGCTGACCAGCTATTCTTATACAGACTGGAAGAGGGCTACCATCTTCCTCGATCCTGTAACAGAAACAATTTTCAAGCGCATTGAGCATGAAGTTGGTGACGATGAAATTGTATTGGTTTCTCAAAATAAGGAGGAAACTCGTTTCCTGGTAAGGACCTACAGCGATAAAACAATGGGTGCATATTATCTCTACGACAAAAATACTGATCAGTTGCAATTACTTTCAGAAGTGAGTGCCTGGCTGAAAAAAGAGGAGCTTGCTTCGATGAAGCCCATCTCCTATGTTTCAACCGATGGATATGCAATTCACGGATATCTTACACTTCCGCAAAACATAAAAGAAAAACAATTGCCTGTGGTTGTTAACCCGCATGGCGGTCCGTGGGTAAGAGACACATGGGGCTTCAACCCTGAAGTTCAGTTTCTCGCCAACCGTGGCTATGCAGTATTACAGGTGAATTATCGCGGGTCGACAGGTTATGGAAGAAAATTTTGGGAAGCATCCTTCAAGCAATGGGGAAGGAAAATGCAGGATGATATTACCGATGGCATCAACTGGTTGATTGAACAGGGAATAGCTGATCCCCGACGCATTGCAATTTATGGTGGAAGTTATGGAGGGTATGCAACACTTGCGGGACTTACATTTACTCCTGACAAGTATGCCTGTGGAATAGACTATGTAGGTGTTTCAAACCTGTTTACGTTTATGAATACTATTCCGCCATACTGGAAACCGTTCCTGGATATGATGTATGAAATGGTTGGAAATCCTGTAACGGAGTCAGAATTGCTGCACGCATCATCTCCCGTTTTTCACGTCGATGAAATTAAGGCTCCGTTGCTGGTTGTTCAGGGCAAAAATGATCCGCGTGTAAATATCAACGAATCCAATCAGATTGTTGAGGCACTCAGAAAAAAGGGAGTGGAAGTAGAATATATTGTGAAAGATAATGAAGGGCATGGCTTTCACAATGAGGAAAACAGGTTTGAATTCTATAGTGCTATGGAACGGTTTCTTCAAAAGCATCTTCAGTGAAACTGGAAACTATAACCGCGTTTATTTTATTGCCCCGAAGTTTAACATTCATTCTGCTATCCATTAAAAAAGCGGTCCTGTTGAGGACCGCTTTTTTATTTTCAAGGGCAACGTAATTAACTGAGATGTTTGTTAATGAGTTTTGTCATTTCAAACATGTTAACGGTTTTCTTGCCACCGAAAACTTTTTGCAGCGCTGCATCAGCGTTGATGTTGCGTCTCTCTTTAGGATCCTGCAAATTATTTTTCTTGATGTAAGCCCAAACTTTTTTGGTGACCTCAGTACGGGGAATAGCTTTGCTACCCACGATTGCCTGAAGTGCATCGCTAATGTTCATTGCTTTCATGAAGGCAGCATTAGGCGTTCTTTTAGCCTTTGGTTTTGGTGCTGCTTTTTTAGCGGCCTTTTTAGGAGCTGCTTTTTTTGGTGCTGCTTTTTTAGCAGCTTTCTTTTTTGTTGCCACAGTTAGGTAATTTAAAGGTTAACAAATAATATTTGAGAGTGAAAAATTAGGAACACGCGAGGGACTTTAGCAGAAAAACGATTAAAAGTTATCAACAGGCATTTGTAAATTTCATAGGGAAAACCTGATAAATTTGCCAATGATAATTAAATAAGAAATGGAACAACAGCCTTTCTTTGAACAGGGTATTCAGGAAATTTTTCCCTGTACCAGCGATGATGTGCAAGTGCCCGCGGTAATACATTGGCTACAGTCCAGATAAAAAATGACCAGGCCGGCAGGTTTTGGCACAATAGCGCAAACCCAAGCCACTCAAGCATTTCACCGGTAAGATTGGGGCAGCTGACCCACCTGAAAAGAAACCCCTGAGGTATCATATATCCTCCCTCTCCCCTCGTTCTCAGATTGATAAGCAGCGTATCAGAAACGATGTTAATGAAAGCTCCGGCAATGAATATTATCAACCCAGTAATGAAGAATGGATTGGTCAGCCATGCTT
>JBDSEW010000126.1:0-3625 GCA_039919825.1 Chitinophagales bacterium
GGTGGTCCGTTTTAATGATTTAGTAGCGAATTGCTGAATCCGCTACTTACAGTCTCGTTAATTTTGAGCGTCTAAAATACGGGATTCAAAATAACTGGTTGGGCATTGCAATGTTACTGCTTTAATAAAATCACTAACCAGTTATTGAAGTTTAAATAAATTACTTCTACTGAAAACGCAATAGTGCACTCCCCTCAAAAGCTTTACTGCAAAGGCAGGGGAGTCTGAGTTGTATAAAAGATTATATTGTAGCACAGAATTCCGTTGTGCCCCGCAACCTGCTCTTAAGGGTTCTTGGCGGAGACATAAGTGCGGATCAAATCAACTATGGCTTTAGAACTCATACTCGCAATTTTCCTCTTTCGGGTGCTGCGCAAATCATTAAACACCGCTGAATTAACTGCAAAATGGGATAGGATACTTTTAATAGGCGCTACCGTATCCATAGTATTGCTGCCGGTGAATTTTATCGTTTCTGAAAGCAGGTGGATAATAACATGGATGTCCTATGCCTTACTCTTAGTGCCTGTTTATTTGGTTTTCTTCCAGGAAGAGTTCCGTTCCGCAAGGGGAATGATAAATACTGTCCTACCCTTTATTGTTGTTTCTTTTTGTAATGATTTAGCGATTGCAATTGATAAAGATTTTCATAATGAATGGGAGAGTTATTTTAAATCAGCCGTCACCTTCTCCATAATATGGGCGTTAGCCATGTGGCTTATTACAAGAAACCAAAGAATAGCACTTGAAAAGGAAACCTTAAAAACTAAAGAAAAGGAAGAACAAAATAAGATTACCGAGACACTAAAAGCAGCGTTGGAAGTGCAGGTTGCCGAGCGGACCATGGAAATTACTTTACAAAAAGAAGAATTGCTACAGACACTGAATGATTTAAAGGCAACCCAATCGCAACTCATTCAATCGGAAAAGATGGCCTCACTTGGTGAGCTTACCGCGGGCATTGCCCATGAAATTCAGAACCCCTTAAACTTTGTGAATAATTTTTCTGAAGTAAATACCGAACTGATTGAGGAGATGAAAACGGAAATTATGAGTGGGAACCTGGAACTGGTAAAATCCATTGCAAATGATATTACCACCAATGAGCAGAAGATAAACTATCACGGGAAGAGAGCTGAGGCCATCGTTAAGGGAATGTTGTTACACAGTCGTATCAGCAGCGGAACAAAGGAACCTACAGATATTAATGCTTTGGCTGATGAATATTTGAGGCTGGCGTACCATGGCCTTCGTGCAAAGGATAAATCTTTCAATGCAACTATGAAGACAGATTTTGATGAAAACATCGGTAACATCAATATTATATCGCAGGATATGGGGAGAGTGATCCTGAATTTGATTACTAATGCATTTTATGCAGTTACTGAAAAGAAACGGCAACAACCTGATGCTTATGAACCAACTGTTTCTGTAAGTACAAAAAAGATAAATGCCCGCCAGGATGACCCGGTCGGACTGGCTAAAGTGGAAATAAAAGTAAAAGACAATGGTAATGGCATTCCGAAAAAAGTTTTAGATAAAATATTTCAACCCTTCTTCACTACCAAACCTACAGGACAGGGAACAGGATTGGGTTTGAGTCTGAGTTATGATATTGTGAAGGCTCATGGAGGTGAGTTGAAAGTAGAAACAAAGGAAAATGAGGGAGCGGAGTTTATTATTCAGTTGCCAGTTGTCTGAATCACAGATTAAATGGATTAAAAGATTACACAGATTTAAGCAATGGTCTCTGTCTTGATACTCTGGAAATCTGTGAAATCCATAAATCCATTTGAATCCGTGATTCAGACATGAATTGCCAGTTGTCTGAATCACGGATTAAAAGGATTAAAAGATTACTCGGATTTAAGCATTGGGTCGTTTCCCTGTCTTGAAATCTTGGGAATCAGTGAAATCCATAAATCCATTTAATCCGTGATTCAGACGAGCACATGGTTGAGTGATTACATACATTTATAGCATGACTGGAGAATTAAAATACAAAGACATAACAGAGAAAATCATTGGTGCTTCATTTGAAGTGCATAAGTTTCTTGGTAATGGGTTTCAGGAAGTGATATATCAACGTGCCCTGGCCTGGGAATTTGCGCAAGCGGAACTTTCATTTTTAAGAGAGATTGAGCAAGAGATCTTTTATAAAGAATTACAGGAACCTATTGGTACAAGAAGGGCAGATTTTGTTGTGGAAGGAAAAGTATTAGTAGAGTTGAAAGCCATTGTTGTGTTGGAAGATGTGCATCTTGCCCAGGTTTTAAATTACCTGAAAGCATACAAACTGGAAGTTGGCCTGTTAATTAATTTTGGAAGCAAAAGCTTAACCTTTAAAAGACTCGTATTATGAATGAAATTAGTACAGTTGTCTGAGCCACAGATTAAGAGAATTAAAAGATTACACGGATGAAAAGCATGGTTTAATCATTGGTATACTAAAATGAAATCAGTGAAATCCATAAATCCATTTAATCCGTGATTCAGACAACCTCACGCCGAACAATCCGCACACCCAGTTTACTATTGAATTACCAATTTAAATCTTAGATTTCTCAAATGAAGATTTTAGTAGTTGATGATGAAAGGGATATTCAAACGTTGTTCGAACAACGCTTCAGAAAAGAGATCCGCAGCAAGGCGATCGAATTTGAATTTGCCTTTTCAGGCGAAGATGCCCTGGCTTATCTTGATCAACATGAGCAGGAAGCAGTATTGATTTTATCTGACATTAATATGCCGGGCATGAGTGGGCTGGAACTGTTAGCGCAGATAAAACAAAAACACATGAAGCCGCCACCGGTGGTAATGATGATTACTGCTTATGGCGATGCTGAAAATTTTAACAGGGCAAAGCAGCTTGGTGCTGATGACTTTTTAACTAAGCCATTGGATTTTATTTTGTTAAAGGAAAAATTAAAAATTAACGGGTAATGGCAAAAATTCTGGTAACGGATGATGAGACGGATTTAGAACAACTCATCAAGCAGAAGTTCCGAAAAAAAATAAGATTACAGGAATATGAATTTATTTTTGCTGTAAATGGCAATGATGCATTGGATAAAATCAGGCAGCATCCTGATGTCGATATTTTATTGAGTGATATAAATATGCCTGAAATGGATGGATTGACTTTACTCAGCCGCCTGAATGAATCAAGTCCGCTGATAAAATCAGTGATCGTTTCTGCATACGGTGATATGGAAAACATCCGCACTGCGATGAACCTGGGGGCTTTTGATTTCATTACTAAGCCCATCAATTTTGAAGACCTCTCACTAACAATGGAGAAAACAATCAGGCATGTTACGCAACTGCGGGAAACGCTAAAAGCAATTAAGGAAAATAATATTCTGAAAATGTATGTAGATGAAACAGTCCTCAAATTTATGGGAAGCCGTGAATTTGAAACATCCTTAATGGTGAATGAAGCAATTGAAGGTTCTGTGGCATTTATCGACATCTGCAGTTTTACAGCTATCAGCGAAAGTGAAACTCCTGATACTGTTGTGAAATTATTGAATACCTATTTTGATGTAATGGCTAAAGAAATTATTGAACAGGGTGGTTACATTGATAAATTTATTGGTGATGCCATCATGGCTGTATTTCGTGG
>JBDSEW010000131.1:0-9400 GCA_039919825.1 Chitinophagales bacterium
CGGATATTCTTTTAAGGAAGCATCCAATGCCGGTGGCTGGGTTCACAGCGATCACCATGCATTATGGATCAACCCGAATAATACGAATCAATTGTACCTTGGAACAGATGGTGGGGTATACATGTCGCTTGATAAAGGCAATAACTGGACCTTCCTGAATAATTTACCCGTTTCGCAATTCTACCATGTAGCATTCGATGGAGCAGATCCATACAATGTATATGGCGGGCTGCAGGATAACGGATCCTGGATGGGCCCTTCTGCCAGTGCCGGTGGTATTACCAATGAAGATTGGACGCCGCTCGGATTTGGGGATGGTTTCTGGGTACAGCCAGACAGAAAAATGCCTGATTATATTTATTGGGAATACCAGGGCGGGAATATTTTTCGCAGGAATGTTAAAACAAACGAGCAGAAGGACATCGCACCCTATCCAATGCCTGGTGAAGCTAAACTTCGGTGGAACTGGAACTCTCCTTTGTATTATAGTCCCTCCAATAAATTATATGCGGGCTCACAATTTTTATATGTTACCGCAAACCAGGGCGACACCTGGTCACGCATCTCACCCGATCTTACCACCAACAATCCTGATAAACAAAAACAGGAACAATCCGGTGGAGTAACAGTAGATAATTCTTCAGCAGAAAATCATTGCACCATTTTCACGGTAGCTGAATCACCACTGGATGAAAATCAGGTATGGGTAGGAACGGATGATGGAAACCTGCAACTCAGCAATGATGCCGGAAAGACATGGACGAACACTGCAAAAAATATAACTGGCCTGCCTGCTACCACCTGGGTGAGCAGTATTGAACCGGGAAAATTTGACAAGTTGCTTTGTTATGCCACCTTCGATGGACATGCCACCGGTGACATGAATTCATATGTATACAAAACAACTGATGGAGGAAAAAGCTGGAATCGCCTGGGACCTGAGGGATTGAAAGGTGCTGCACACAAAGTGAAAGAAGACCTTGTGAATAAGAAACTGCTCTTCGTTGGAACTGAAACAGGTTTGTTTGTTTCAATTGACGGCGGAAAAGCATGGGCACAGATGACGGGTAATATTCCAAATACACCGGTTCGCGATATCGCTATTCACCCGCTAAAAAACGATTTGATTTTAGCAACGCATGGCCGCGGAATTTTAATCATAGATGATATCACTCCGATTCGTGCATTAAATGACGAAGTGTTGAATGCAGAAGCCACCATTCTTCCTTCACGCCCGAATTACGTTTCCTTGTCAACTCTTGGTGGATCGTATCCTGTTACCGCAGGAGATTTTTTCGCACCCAATCCAAATGAAGATGCAGTGATCACTTATTACCTGAAGGATCGTGTGGTAACCGGTGCAGTAAAGGTGGAGATTTATGATGCAGCAGGAAATTTAATGACCACCATTGATGGTACCAAGCGAAAGGGCATCAATCGCGTAACATGGCCCATGCGCATGAAGCCTCCCAGGGCTGCATTGGGTGCACAGATTGAAGGCAACACCACCATCGGCCCTTTGGTGGAGGAAGGAACCTACAATGTTAAACTGATTAAAGGTGATAAGTCATTTGACGGAAAAGTCGTATTGCAGATTGATCCGAAATCCATTCACAGCGCAGCGGATCGCGGCATGCAAAGAAAAACAGTCAGCGAGATGTATGGGATGATCGAAGAACTTGGATTTATGAATCAGCAGCTCATTAACCTGAATGATTCTATTTCAAAAATAAAACCTGCAGTGAAGGATAAAAAGTTGCAACAGACCCTGAAGGTACTTTCAGATAGTTTAACAGCTACCAGGAAATCATTGGTTGCTACAAAGGAAGGAACAGCCATCACCGGTGAGGAAAGGCTGCGCGAACGGATGGGATCGCTTTATGGAAGTGTAATGTTTTACGAGGGAAAACCAACAGATTCGCAAATGGATCGTTTCAATGGATTGAAGTACGACATGGACGTAGCTCAAAAGCGAATTGCTAAAATTTATGACGGACAACTTCCCAAAGTAAACACAACGTTAAAGAAAAGCGGACTGAATGAATTGAAACCATTGATGAAGGAAGATTTTGTAAAGGGTTGATCATTATACCGCATTGATTTCAGATTACCGCTCCCATGAAACGTCATGCCGAATTTATTTCGGCATCTTTCAGCAACCCGATGAGATCCTGAAATAACTATAGCTACAAAGGCGCGAAGGCACAAAGAAAAATCGCACCTTGGCACCTTCGTAGCAAATAACAAGTTCAGGATGACTGCCCCCATGAAACGTCATGCTGAACTCGTTTCAGCATCTCTCAGCCACCCGATAAGATCCTGAAACAAGTTCAGGATGACTGCCCCCATGAAAAGTCCTGCTGAACTCGTTTCAGCATCTCCTCAACTCCCTTTAAACGTCATGCTGAACTCGTTTCAGCATCTCTCCACATATCTCTATCATTTATTAGCTGACAACTACTTTTATTTCTAATTTCCCCAAAAATATTTCACCATGGTTTCAAGAAGAAAATTTATCCGCAATGTTTCACTGGCCTCCGCCTCCGGAGCATTGATTTCTTCTATTGCTAAAGCGGGCACTGACACACTCCATAAGCCACTCGTCGTAAACGGCCACATCGTTCTTTCCACATGGAAACATGGCCTCGGAGCAAATGAAAAAGCCATGGAAATTCTGAAAGCGAAAGGTCGCCCTATTGAAGCTGCACAACAAGGTGTGATGGTAGTGGAATCAGATCCTCATAATACTTCTGTAGGTCTATCCGCTTATCCTGATCGCGATGGGCATGTAACGCTGGATGCCTGTTTAATGGATGAATTCGGCAATGCCGGTTCCGTATGTTTCCTGGAAGGTATCGATCATCCGGTTTCTGTGGCCCGCCTGGTGATGGATCGGACACCTCACGTAATGCTATCAGGCGCCGGTGCATTGCAGTTTGCACTTCAAAATGGTTTCCGTCAGCGAAAAGGGTTGTCGCAGGATGCAAAGAAAGCCTATGAAGAATGGTTAAAAACTGCTGCCTATAAACCTATCGTGAATGTGGAGAATCACGACACGATCGGATTGATTCTCCGTGACGAACACGGGAATTTTTCAGGCGCCTGCACCACCAGCGGACTTGCTTTCAAAATGCACGGCAGGGTAGGAGACTCACCAATTATTGGCGCCGGTTTATTTGTAGATCCGGAAGTAGGCGCAGCAACTGCAACCGGTTTGGGAGAAGCCGTAATAAAAATCTGTGGCAGTCACCTGATAGTCGAGCTGATGCGGATGGGCCAGTCACCACAAAGAGCCTGCGAAGAAGCGGTGAAGCGTATTTCTGTAAAGCAGAAAAATTTCAGGGACATGCAGGTGGCATTTCTCGCAATTAATAAAGCTGGTGAGATGGGCGCTTTCGCCGTTCAGCCTGGTTTTCAGTATGCACTCGCTATGGATGGGAAAAATGAACTGATAGATGCGCCTTCATTGCTTGCTCAGGAAAAAAAATGAGTTGAAGACCGAACAGTTTGAACTGGTTCAAACTGGTTCGGTTTTATCCAGCTTTTAATGTTGCTTCACCATTTTCTTAGTGTCAACCAGTTTTCCATCGGCAATTAGCGAATAGGATAAAGTCCATCGCTCAGGTTATCGGCATATAAAGTTAGTTCTCCTGCATCTTGATACTCAGCAAAAATGAAACGGAGGTTGTCAGGTCCAAAGTTGGTATTGAGCCCAAACCCGTCGCCCCAGGAGATAACGGCATCTACATGATCTACACTTTCTCTCTTCATACCCACATACATGTTATCAGTATTCTCGCACATAAATACTCCTGTTTCCATCCAATCCCGCCAGCCACCTGCCAGTGTTCCATTGGCGCAGGTTTGCCCGCTGTAGCAGTTGCTTTCACCTATGTGCAGCATGCTCATCGGCATGTCATTTCCAATAGCTACCCAGCCGAGATTATCGGTGAAGGGGTTCATGTTATTGATTCCTTTGATAGTCATCCTCTGTGCGTTGAAGGTTCTGAAGTTTACATTGGCGGCATTAGTGGAACCGAGGAAATCTGTACCAGCGGGAGTATTTCCTGTTAAGAACCATGGTGTCTGTGCTTCTACATTAACAGCTGTTGATAAAAGCAATGGAATTAGAATTATAAATTTTAGTTTCATAATTGTTGTTTGTTCAAGAGTGAAAATGATTATTTGACAATAATTTTTTTTACCAGAAATTGCTCTTGTGCTCTTAACTGAATTAAATAAAAACCACTATTTAAAAAGGAAAGGTGTAATGCTATTCCTGCTTGGATATTTTTACTTAAAACTAATTGTCCTGTGCTATTGAAAACAAATACCACTCCCTCATTACTTTTAATACCCTGAAACCATGCGATTTTTGAGTCCGGATCATACTCAATTTCAATTTTTGCATTGGAAGTACCTTGAATTCCTGTTATGCAATCTTTTCCCATACACCAGACATTTACGCTGTCAATAAAATAATATGCCTGACCGAATTGGCCTAAAGGAGCATTTATCACAAGAGTATCCGTATTCGCATCATCAAAAAAATTTCCGATATAAAGATGTGTGTAAGAAGAATCAGCAATATAATCCCATTGAAGTAGTTCCCAATTGAGTGTATCTGTAATGATTGAGTCTACATAAAGTTGGGCAAAGTTGTTTATTGCTGGTGGATTTAAGAGCGAATATTCAAAAGTGGAAAATCGAATACCTATCTTATTACTTGCAGCAACATTGTAATTCTGATTAGTCCAATTTCCCCTACTTACTCTAAATGAAACATGGTAGGATTTACCTGAAATTAATGTGTTGGTTAACTTAGTGCCTATAATTTCTCTGTAGAAGGATGGTAAGCATCCCGTAAACCACGTTCCAAATTATCCGGGATTATTTTATTGAGCCTTCCAGCCGGGCAGCAGCTCTTCAATTCTGTTGATGGGGTGTGAGGCTATTTTGATCAGTGTTTCTGTAAGCCAGGTCCCGGGATTGATATTTTTTGCTTTGCAGGTGGCAAACAGTGAATAGAAGATGGCTGCATGCTGTGCCGTGGAATGGGATCCGGCGAACAGATAGTTTTTTCTTCCCAGTGCCACGGGACGAATAGCATTTTCAGTGAGGTTGTTATCAATCTGCAACCGGCCATCAAAGAGGTAAACTTTAAGTGCTTCTATTCTTGGCAGGGTGTAGCCAATAGCCCCAGCTATAAGACTTTTGGGCAGCACCTGTGTTATCGTTTCGGCCATCCACTTTTCCAATGCTTGGATTACAGGAAGTGATTTTTGTTTTCTTAATCCCACAGCCTGTTCACTGTTTAATGGCAGTTCCTTTATTTCCCGTTCCACTGCATAGAGCTTTTGTATTTCGGACAGTGCCACATCAGCCCTCACCCGGTCGCTGTCCCGGGCATCGGTAAACTTACGCCTCACGTGCGCCCAGCAGTGAATGAGTGTAATGTGCTCACGCTGTCCAAACTGATCATACACTCCATAACCATCGGTCTGAAGATGTCCTTTAAAATTCTTTAGTATTTCTGTTGGACCTTCACGGCCGCGTCCCTGCCGGTAATCAAACAACACCAATCGCTCCACAGGATCCTGGTACACCCAATGATAGCCCCGGTGCGTGCTTCCGGGATTTTCTGATTCCAGCACTCTGATCGGAGTCTCATCTGCCTGAAGATAAGTGGCGCCTAATGTTTTTCTTTTGTGTGCCTGGTAGAGCGGTTCGATCAGCCTGGCTACTGCATTCACCCATGCACCTATCGTGGAATCCGGTAAGTCAATACCCTGCCGTCTGAACATCTGTGACTGACGATACAATGGAAGGTGATCTATAAACTTTGCTATGATCAGTGCAGCAAGCAGCGATGGGCCTGCTATGCATTTAGGCAACACACGCTCAGGCACCTGAGCGATGATGATCTTGCTTCCTTCTTTGGTGGGCTTTACATATTTAGGGCGAACATAGCGGTTTACAAACAGCTTGCCCGGACTATATTCCAACTCTTCGGTTACTTCTTCTCCTATTTTTACCAGGCCTGTTATATCTTCATCCGGTTCGATGAGGTGTTCTATTCTTGGAAGGTGGGCAGGCAGCACTTGCCGTGATGGCTTTTTGCTGCCGCCTGATTTTTCACGCTCGTAGGTGATTGTTTCGGTAGCAGGCTGTTCTTGTTTGTGTTCGGTGCTTCTTCCAAAATCCAGATGGCCTTGTTCAGTATTAGTGGTAGCAACAAAGCGCTCGCTTTTAGCCCCGAAGATCAGCCGCTCCAGTTCACTCACCCGGTGCTGCAAGGAATATATCTTTTCCTCCCTTTCAGTAATCACAGTGTACTGCTTACCCACTTCACTGAGCAGTTGTTCGCGGGTCATTTCTTGCAGTGCGGCATTCATAGTCATAGTAGCTACAACAAAAATAGATGCAGGCACTTAAAGGACGCACATTTTGAGTGGTTGTTTTACCAACAAAAATGATTAAGTTTTTCACTGCTGTGGATAAGTGAACCGTTTTTTTCTTTTCACCGAACCCAGTGTAATTCCTTCGAGTATCATCACCAGTTGATCCCAGTTTATTTTCAACTCTTTGGTTTGATCATCACCACCGGGCATTTCAAAAGTGCCTTGTTCGAGGCGTTTATACCAGATCACAAATCCGTTGCGATCCCATACCAATAGCTTGATGCTATGGCGTGGTTTATTAATAAAGATAAATACATCACCTGTGGTCAGTGGCTTGCCCAGTTCATTACTCACCACACCGCACAATCCATCGAAGCTCTTGCGCATATCGATGGCTCCCCGATATATAAAAAACCGTTGCGCACTGTTAAATCCAATCATGAGTTGAAAACAGGAATCAGTGACTTGAGTACGGAAGCATTAACAGTGTCACTAAAGGTCAGCCGTGTGCCATCTGCATATTCAATGCTGATTTGCTTTGCCTGGATATCAGTAACAGATAAAGAAGCAAATCCTTTATGTTGCACCTTGTTTTGGTCACTGTATCTTTTCTTCCAGTAGCTGAGCGTATTTTTATTGATCCCGTTCTGCTCGCTGAACGCCTTTGCCGAAAGTCCACTATCCAACCACTCTTCTATGACCGGAAAATATTTCTCTTGTAAATTGCGCATCAGTTTTTTTGCGCAAATTTGAGCTGTGTTGGTCAAATCTAATATACGTGGTTTACGGGATGCTTACGAAGGATGACCATACATAAGTCAACAAACCCATGTAAGAATTTTCATGAAAGGAAGATTGGCTTCCTACAAAATTAATTGGGATAGAAACCGGATATGGTGAACAAATCGAAAAATAGTCAGGAGTATTTAGTACATTATGCCAACCGATGCAGCTATCTACCTGCCCAGTTGTCCACGGACAGGAAGTAAATTCCTCAAACGAGCCATTAGGAACGAGGTTCGTTTGAGCCTCGGTAACTAATACCATGCACAAACTGAAAGGAAGAAACAAAAGAGATTTCATAATCAAAAGAAAAATATTTGGGAGAAAGAAGATTATTGTGTTTTGCCTTCGGTACGGCTAAACCGCAGAGCGAAGGCGTCACCTCAGATGCTTAATGCAGAAGAAAAACTTAGACCTGTAGAACATTATAGATTGCTTAAGTTTATAGAATGAATAGGAATGAGATTTTTCAGAAGCTCCAAGAATAATAAATACAGCAGGAGGGAAAATATACAATGTATTCATGTTTACAAAAGTTTACAGTACACAACTAATGAACTGGAATAACTGCGATACGTCTTCAATTTTTCTAATTGAAAGGTGAAGCTATAGAATCCAAATGAATAAATAAAATGATTTGGGGATTAATTAGACATCCCTAACACCTCACAATTCTCATTTGCTGCACTTAGCCTCAGGTTTTCAATAAGCATTGGCTATGGGTGGGAAAAATGAATTGATTAATGCGCCTCAATTTTGATTTTTTGGTAGAATGATGAATCAATTAGTTACTAATATCTTTTGAAAGGTGCCATCAATTTCAATGATGTAAGCTCCTTCTGGCCATCGAGAGCAATCAATGTTGAGTGGCCCAACACGAAATTCTTTGAAACAAAATATTACCCTGCCAAATAAATCATAAACTTTTACTTGTGTTGTTGTTTCACTGACGTCTATGTAAAAAGCATTTCGTGCAGGATTTGGAAATATAGTTGGATGCAATACTGAATTAGAAGTAGCCATTCCTGAAAGTGCAAAGCACGATTCTTCATGTTTACTTAAACAAACGTCATCAAGAAGATAATAGCTATGTATATTAAATTCACCTAAAAGTGCAGTATCAGTATGCTGGTCATCAAAAAAATTCCCGATAACCAGATACTGATATGCGGAATCAGCAGTAAAGGACATTGAAATTTTAGACCATCCAATCGAATCAGTATAAATGGAATCATCATAAACAGCAGGATTATTACTAATTGGATAGGGATACGTGGGAGCATGTAAAGTATTGGTAAGAGCAATTCCCAAATTGTTAACAGCTATTGTAAATCCGGATACTCCTGCAAAACTCACATAAAAACTGACAAAATATTTTTGATTTGCTTCTGTATTTTGGATGAGTTTTACTGCAAGGTACTCTCGGTAGGGTGCGCCTGTTAAATCATAAGGGATAAACCCAGCATAAGCATTTCCAGAGTGGGCATTTTGATAAGAAATAAAGTTGTTTGGTACCCCTACAATACCATTGATATTATTATCGCATCCGTGAAAATATTCAGGAGATTCGCGAAACGACATCCAAAATTGTGCTTTGTATAGTTCATCCACTCCAACAGGACAAGTAATTGCATCCTCAAAACTTGGGTTGGGAATAAGATTTTGGGCAGCTAATGGAATAAAATTACAATAGAAAAGAAAAAGTAGTACACTATATTTCATTTCAAATGATTTAGGATACAAAGGATATTTGCATTCTTCTGTAGTAATCAGAGGTAAAAGCAATGCTTCAATCTGCTCTTATGCCGCATTGACATAATAGCGTAAATAGTTATAGAACAGTTAGAAGAAAAAATAGCACTCATGAAGTAATTTTTAGAATTCCAATATGGTTAGATGAATATACGATTGTAACTAATAATTGTTACGAACTTCATTTCTTTGCAGTTGTAAAAAATAATCTTATTCAGCTCCTTTGCAATTCCAATGTGCAATATCTTTAGTGATAAAATTTTCCGGTTTCGCCGCAACCATTTATCCATTTAACAATCGTCAATTATAGCCCATTCAGCGCGCCCTCAATATCCCCCAACAAATAATCAATACCCTCCAATCCAATATAAAACCTCACCATCCTGTGCGCTAATACATTCGGATTAAAATCTTCCGGTTTAATTACAGCACAGGAAGGAAAGATCAATGACTCATGTCCACCC
>JBDSEW010000137.1:0-12199 GCA_039919825.1 Chitinophagales bacterium
CTAAACCATTTGCAGCATTTTTCTCAACAGAATTTAAAAAGTAGTCCAATATAATGAAATCAGGGGAATCACCAAGGTGTTGGAGGCATTCTTCACCGGTTAGGAACGATTGCACGGTATGCTGGACTTTGCGTGTGAGGTAATCTGTTAATGCTTCAGTGAGCATCTCATCATCATCGACTATAAAAATTTTTTTCGGTTTGAAATATTCCATCTGGTGTTGTTTGAATCGTAAAGATAGGAGTCTCTTTGAATAGATTTATGTTTGGTTCAGCTCATTTACAACCAGATCCATATCTCTCAAAAGAGTAGTGATATTTTGCTTCACGGAAGCAGGCGGATGTTCTTTCCTGCATTGAGTTTAAATTTGAAGTGCCAGTTGCCCGGTCTGGTTCATTCCCATCATGATCCACTTTGTTTTAAAACTGTGCACCTGCGTGGGTATTTAAGGACCAGCTGGTAAAAATCTTCCTTGTTTATTTCTATCAGCTCAGGTTCTGTAAGCGCAATGGTGGTAGCTATGGCGGTTTCATCTGCAATCAGGCTTTCACCCATTATTGACAGTTCACCAAGTTCGGCAAGCTGTACGTCCTCAATATAGATACCGACCCTTCCCTTCCTCACAATGTAGAGTGCTTGTGGCGCCGTGCCCTTTTTAATCAAAATGGAACCGGGTGCATATTGCCTCAAATTTGATTTTGAAAGTACTTCGGTGATAATGTTTGTGTCAAGATGCTGAAATAGCAGGCTTTGAATAAGTATCGGGTCCGGTTCGATCATTTTACAAATGAACAAAAAAGCCTGATAGAGAAGCAGCTTAATTTCTACCTGTGACTTTTTATTTTGTGATCGCATACGGCTGGCTACGTACATCAAAGCTTAGCCCAAATGAAATCAATCAGGTGGTTGTTTTAGTAACTATGGCAGATTACTGTTTTTTCTTTTTTTGTTTTATAGTCACTTTCTCTAAATTTTTCTTCACCCTGAATTTTACAATTTTGCTGATTAAAGCTAAAGGAAGAGGCTTCTCGAATGGAAACTTTATAGTGCCTTTTGACCCCTCATAAAATGAAAGCTCTTTTTTGAATTCTTCAATGCCTGATGGCGCAGGATAAAATCCAATGTGATTTTTGAAGGCGCCAAAATGTACCAGGTTACCATTTAATATAAATGTTGGTATGGCATATTTGATCGCTTCTTCAGCATCCGGTGCTGCCTTTTTGATGGTTACCCTTACCGCTTCCAGTTTTTTTTGAACATCTTTTGGAAATCCTGAGATGTACTCATCGATGTTTTGTGCATCCGTGTTTTTCATGGTAGTTGCATTTGCTTTAATTATTGCTATTCAAGAGATGATACAAATCTAATCTCACTTTATAAAGTAAGCAGTGTGTATAAACGACAATAAGGAGGGTAGAATGCGCCAACCTTCTGACTGCCTGTGCAGTCATTTGCTTGTAAGAGAAGGTAAAGTTACCCGACCAGGATTTGAACCTGGACATACAGAGTCAGAGTCTGTTGTACTACCGTTATACTATCGGGCAATAGATCTGCAAGTTAACTGATCCGGAAAAGGTTCACAAAACGGAAAATTTCCCCGGGAATCCTTCTTCAACAACAGCATTAAAAGGAAAAGTTAAAATGCCTGAATTACCGGATCAGGTAACGGAGTAATTGTGAATGGCATATTTTTGGTGTATGATAGAAAATATATTTGTTAGAATACTGCTGAAATGAACAGTTTAAAAATGAATGACGCCTGCCTTCGAAGAATAATTACCTGCTTTATCTCTTCTTTTTTGTTTTTATCAATTGATGGTAACTATCTCGCTGCTCAGGGACTTTCAATCAGTAATCTGAATGGGTTTCATAGAAATGGCCAGGCGTTTCTTACATGGCAACTGATAGCCGATCCTGCTGCTTATTACAAAGTTTATCGTTCTGCAGAAGTCATCCCTATCAGCAACCAGCTTGCAAACTGTGAATATTTAGGATGGACAAATGGTGAATCTTCCAAAGATCATAATCTCTCCAGGCATGATGGTTTTGATCAATATTTGGTGATTGATTCCGGCAATGCGCCACTGAACAGCAGTACCGGGTTATTCGTTGCTACCACGCTTGTTGACGGTAGTTATTTTTATGCGGTTACCATTGTGGTGAATGGTGTAGAAAACCTCATTATCAACCAGGGGATTAATTCCTTGCAGGATCCTATCTATGAAAAAGTAGAAGAACCACAGCCCATCTTTCAGCAAACCAGGTTGGTTGGTGAAAAACCTGTTGATATATATGCCACCTTCATAAGCAGCAAATACGCTGTTGATCAACAACTGATGAATGATGCAGGTTTTATCACCAATGATTTTGCCCTTTACCGCAATGGTGCAACCAGTGGACATCGCCCTATAAGGTTTCGATTTCATGGAGGAGGAGCCGATTTCCTATACAATATAACTGCAGTGGAATCAGATGAAATCAATGTGAATCCTGAACATTTTTTCCCCAATGGCGATAATTCAAGCTGGTGGGGCGCCAATGAAAATTTCGACGTTTTCAATTCAGACAATAACAAGACACCTCCAACGACCGGCATCAATTATAACTTTAGCCAGCAACAGACCACCCGCCTGATTAATTGGGCAATAAAAAATTTGCCTGTAGACAGTAGCAGAATTTATTTGGAAGGCACTTCACAGGGTTCTATAGGAGCCTATTTTTATGCAATCACGAATCCACAACGAATAGCCGCTGTGAAATTAAGTGGCAGCACTTTCAACCTAGCTTTTCAAAATGATTACAATCCTGCTTGTACTCTGAACGAAGGAAATTCAAACCGAATAAGCGGCGACAACAGGTTCGGAACTTTAAGTACCAACCTGATGAGTAACCTGGGGTATCCTTTCTACAATATGGTGAACGGAAACTGGGTCATCAGTACCTTCAACGAAAAAGATTATCCGGTGATCTACAGCATCAATGGAAAAAATGATACGATTGTTGGTTGGACAGAAAAAACAATTTACTACGATGCGGTAAATGCCAATCATGTGGGGGGATATTATTTCTGGGATGGAAGAAAACACGGTGGAGGAACAGGATTAGTATGGGGCGATGAAAACTTTGATGTGCTCAGGTATAGGAACAATGTTTCTTTTCCCGCATTTAGTTATTGCAGCACCAATGAAGATGCAGGCGACGGACATGCCAGTGACGGTGAATCTTTCGGAACGGTGAATGGATTTCTGGACTGGAGCAATGACATCGCAGATGAAACCGCTTTCTGGACTTCGACGATCTTTATGACAGACCTTAAAAAATCAGACGGGTCTATTTATTCTGCACCCGACATGTGCACGGTCGACATCACACCAAGAAGAAGGCAGCAGTTTCATCCAAAGTCAGGGGATACACTTTGGTGGAATGTGCTTTATAACAATGAAGTGGTTCAGTCAGGAAAGCAACTTTACACAGGAAGTATTATCACCGTTCCTCAGGTGGTTGTTTATAAGGAAGGTGTCCAATTTGAAATAACAACCGATTCTGTTTATCTATCGGGAAATATGCAGGATGCGTTTATGCTGGCATACCCTAATCCGTTCACACAATACACTACTATTAGGTGGCAGGTAACAGAGCCCGGAAGATGTTCATTGAAAGTATATGATGTTCAGGGAAGATTGATCAATGTTCTCCTTGATGAAGAACTTACCCAAGGCATTCACCAGGTTTCCTGGAATGCAGATAATGGAAGCGGGGGACTTTTGAATACCGGCGTGTACCTGGTCCGTCTTGAAACTCCGGCCAATTCGGAAACGGAAAAAATGATGATCATAAGGTAATCAGTAAAATGATTAGCGGGGAATATAAAATAGAACTCAATCCTGAAAGCACCTTAATTTTCGGAAAATCTTCCGTCCTCAGTCTTTAAGCCTCCCATCTTCTCCTGACTCCTGACTACTTGCTCCCAACTCCGCTCCTTAAAAATCCGTCCCCAGCGAAAAATACCACATCGCTTTTTTGCGTGCGCCGCTGTCAATGCCCTGTGCACAATCAAGTCTCATGAAATAACCAAGAATGGTAGTTCTTGCGCCACCTCCATAACCCACTACCACAGGTTCCCGGAAATAATTTACGTGTACGGTAACAGGCCCTTGTACAATATTAAGTGTGTTGAAAGGATTGTTTTCATCATAAGGCGAAAATCCCTGCCAGGCAGTTCCAGCATCGGCAAAAGCTATTAGCTGAAAATTACGAACGAGCTCAGAACGGATGGGTGTAGTGATGAAATAGGAGAATATTGGAAAGCGGATTTCTGTATTGATTAATGCATATGAATTTCCGTTACGTACGTTTTGCTGGAAACCCCTGAGATTTACCGCCAGCGTTTGAAAAGCATATCCTGCATTGCCATCAACCGGAGTTTCTGTATTAAAAAATCCTGCTGCAGGTGGGAATAGCCAATTATCTACAGCACCCAGGTAATACACCACCTTTTGATCTCCCCAGGAAGTAGCACCATTCAACCTGGTTGCCCAGATCAGGTTCCGTGAGATTTTTTTATAATAACGGAAATCGCCTCCCGCTGCAAACAGGTAGGTATTTTTTTGATCCACCTGTCTTTGCGCATCAGCATAAAACTTATACCGTATGCCGTCATAGATATTTGTTTGGATCTTTAAGGTATTGTCAAATACATACTCCAGCCGCACCACTCCCCAATGTTGCGTAAACTGAGATAGTCCGAGGCTGAAACTGTCGGTCGCCAGGTAATTAATACGTTCATTGCGATAAGAGGTGCTGAGCCGTATGCTCCGGTTATAATCAATCGGGTAGCGAAGGGTGAAGTCTGCAAGGTACGTGCGTTGCTTTGCATTCACCGGCAAATACCATTGTGGATTGGCATCATAAGCTACTGTTTTAGAACGGCGGTAAGCCGTATACCGTTTGTCGAGCCTGTGCTTTAGGTCCTCAAACATCAGGTAATATTCTGTGCCGTCAAAAGATGTAGGAAAACGAAATCCTCCGGTAATGCGGTAATCTTCCATCAAATCAGAAATTCCAACTCTCAGCAATGCACCAAGATTAGGGTTATCGAATTCTCCTCCGTTACCATTAAAGGGCTGATAACGGGTGATCACAAGACTGTTATCAAGTTGGGTAACTACCTGGCTGGTTGAAAATTTTACATTGTAGGGTAGGATCTTTGAATACCGGAAAGGTGGTTGCTTTTTACTGAGCGGAGTGATTATAGAGTCAAAAATAACTCTCGATTGTGTAAGCGAAAATTCACTCTGGAAATAGTAATTGTTTACCGTGGATTGGGAAGTGGTGTCAGCGCGGATGGTGTCCATCTGCAGCATTTCATTGAGTAGCTTGTTAACTCCCTTTTCGATCAGAGTGTCTGTCAGACTGGTATCCTTGTTCATTGCTGCCTCGGCAAATTTTTTAGAAGACGAAACAACGGGTATAGTGGCTGATGGTGAATACTTCAGCAACAGCTGATTCGCAAATTTAGTATTGGTGAGGGTGGGCAGCAATGCACGGTCAACTTCCTTCGGAATTTTCACCAGGGAGAATTCATAGCGGCCATTGTTTTTTATTACCTGTGCCATTTTCCCCGCACGTGTAGCAGCGTCCTGTTCTAAAATGCCTTTTGTGTAGTTGGTTTGCGGAAAAGAAATTACGGTATCCCGGTAGACAGGAAACTGGCGGGTTGAATCCAGTTGCAGCTTCTTTGCAGAAATGAGAGAATCAACATTGTATTCAGGATTAACAACAATAGAATCATGAAAGAAGTAATAAAGATCAAAATGATCAAACACGCTGTCGATATAAGCAATGTATCGATTGGAGATTCCATTCTGATCGCTCAGGTATGAGAAATAGTCACTATTAAAATAAGAGGGATTGATTTCATTGGCAGCAGGTGTATGATTCACACGTACCAGTTCTTTGGTTTTCTTTTTAGTATTGTAAAAGAAGAGATCATAGTTTTTAATGGCCCTCGTGGTATCCATAAAGCGTGTACGCAATGTGTCATCCTGCCTGTTGGAAGAAAAAACAATGCCCTGCCTGTTAGGTAACTTGACGTAATGTGGATTCAGGTCGTCATAAAAATCATTCGTGATCTGCTCGAATTTGGAGGAACGGGTATTCAGCGTAAAGATGTCTGATTGTCCGCGGTTGATTGCTGATAACACCAACGTGTTGGCATCGCTGAAACTGATAGAAAGTACCTTCTGGAAATTAGCGATGTACCTTTTGTCTTTTTTCTTCTCTTCCAGGTCATACATGATCAGCCCTACCTTGTTTCGCTTCTCATATATGATTGCCAGTTTTTTCCCGGTAGGATCAAAGGCTAAAACAGGTTGCGAGTAATCGATTGGCTGTGAAATGTTTTTGAATCCGCCTTTAAAAAGCGTTTTTGTTTTTTCGGACTTCAGATCCTTCAGGCACACTTTGTATTTGCCGATGTCATTGCGCACGAAAGCGACATTGGATGCATCATTGCTGACATGAAGCTCGTTATACACGAATTGCCTGCGTTCTTTTTTCCTGATCAGTTCTCTATCCGGAATTGGTTCCCTATCGGCGATCTCCTGTTTATAGAGGTTTTCATAATAAGCGTAAAATTCTTCGAGGAAATCCTTCACCGATTTACCGAGCACAAAGCTGAAACCACTTTCCATACTCCGGTTGATGCGTGTGAGATACAGCAGGTTGGGAATGGTGGCTTCTCCGTTTTTTTGTGCGATGTAATGCCATACGGCATGGCCTGCAAAACGTGCATCTGTTCCGGTAAGCTTGTTCATTTTTTTAAACCTTCCGCTCAAAATTCCATCACGGAGCTTGTTATCTAGATCGGTACTCCATGACTGGCCGATATAGGAAGTCAAACCATCTTTAAACCACGGTGGTAACTTGAGCAGCACTGCATTCTGTACCACCTCCTGGATGTTACCGCCAAACATCATGTTCTGCAAAAAGATGCTTGCAATGCCTTCCCTGATCTGCTCACGCAGGTGCTGATGATTGCCATCGAAATAAACGAACATTTTGTTGCCGATGATCTTTGTGGTCCCCCCTGTATTGTTGAGGTCAATTCCATAACCGATATTGGATTGCTTGAGGTCAGACAAATTATTGTACACAAGAATATCAACCCGGTCATTAAGTTTGTATTCCATCTTGTTCTCAACATCAGACAATTCCTTTTCTGCATCCAGAATGGTAAATTTCCCAATGTCCTGACCTCCCAGGTAGAAATAAACCATGAAATGCTCAGTCTGGTAAAATGACCAGGCGAAATCTTTGTATTGAACACGGTTTTGCCCGAATTCAGCGTCAGGCGTTTGGGCAAAGGCTTCACAACCAGCCCATATCATCGCTATTGATAAAATAACTTTGTGAATCTTCATCACTACTTCTTTCTTTGCATTCAAAATTACTCCGGAAACAAAACGGAAATTAAATGATTTCGACCAATGTGCCATTTGCTGCAGATAACCATCATTGATGATGCGTGCATTTTTTCCATCTGCAATATTCAGCAAAAGCATTTTGGAGCGTTCAAATTAAACAATTTACCCGAAAACGATGATTCAGGTTCAGCATTTTGTTTTTAATGATTTTATGGAAAATACGTACATCCTTTGGGATGAAAGTGATGAATGTGTAATCATCGATCCTGGATGCTATCTGGAGTCAGAAAGAAACGATATGGCACAGTTTATCAGCGGTAATAATTTGAAACCTGTATTTCTGTTAAATACACATTGCCACATCGATCATGTATTTGGTAATAAATGGGTGAAAGAAACCTATGGAATTGAATTTTTAACCCATAAAAAGGAAGTCGTGGTTTTAAATACGGTGGAGAGTGTGGGAAAGATGTATGGAATTTTTACAGATCAGTCGCCAGCTCCCGATAGATTTTTGGATGCAGGTGATGAAGTGGTTTTTGGCAACTCATTACTGGGAGTCTTGTTTACACCAGGACATTCACCAGGAAGTATTTCTTTTTATTCGGGTGCAGGTAAATTTGTGATCGGTGGAGATGTGCTGTTTCAATCGAGTATTGGGCGCACTGATTTGCCGGGAGGCAGCTACCACGTATTAATGGAAAGCATCTTTAATGAATTGATGGTTTTGCCTGATGATACCGTAGTATATAACGGTCATGGTCCGTCAACCACTATTGGCGAAGAAAGAAGGAGCAATCCTTTCGTGCTTGAATATGCAGCGGAAAGGAAGAATTAGCTTTTGCCTGTTGCATTGTGAGGGACCTTCTATAGATTCTTTATGGAAAAATGCTCAATCGACTCTTGTAGTAACCATAACCAGGGATTGCGGTTATATCACCATTTCCACTTCCTTAAACCCAAACACCTCATGGTGATCATGCAGTTGTAAGATCAGTTTACCTTCTGCTGTGAGACCCGCAATTTTTGCATTGAAGCGATTGCCATTAGCGCGAAACACACTTTCTTCTCCTGCACGATACAACTGTTTCATATAATCCTTCTGCAATTGTTCTATATGGTTGCTTTTTAATTGCAGGTACCGGTATTCTATTTTTTCGCACAACAGGTCCTGTACTTTCCCTATATCCAATGGTTTTCCTGCCAGCATGCTGAGGGAAGTAGCATGTTTAAGTTCCGGCGAAAATTTTTGCTGGTTTATATTCAGTCCAATGCCTATAACAGAATGGAGGAGTTGATTTCCCTGTACAGCATTTTCAATGAGGATGCCTGCTACCTTTTTATTAGTAAAAAAAATGTCGTTTGGCCATTTGATCTTTATGCCTTCGGTGTAAGTGATTTCACTCACCGTTTCCGCCACTGCCAGTGAAATGGCCTGGTTCAGAAAAAATTGGCGCCTGGGTAAAAGAAACACAGGTTTCAGAATAATGCTGGCCATGAGGTTTTGACCTGCTTCACTTTCCCAGCCATTTCCGGAATATCCTTTACCGCCCGTTTGGAAATCAGCCCGAATCAATGTGCCTTCAAATACCGTTTCCTTTGCCTGCAGCAATTGTGCTGCATATTCATTGGTGGAAGAAAGTGAATTAAATGCGACGACTACTTTTCCTACGAAGACGGTACCTGACATGGGGTATTGGTGATATTTATTTATTTTCGCAAAAAAATTTAAAATCTATCAAAGCGCCCAAAGTAAAGAAAAAAGCCCCTGTCAGGAAAAAACTTGCTTCCACAGATGTAGCGGATGCTAATGAGGTAAAGAAAAGAGCGCCCCGCAGAAAAAAAAAGCTGCAATCAAATATTGGTGTTATCATTCTGGCAATTCAGGAAAAGAAGGGCGAAAATATTGTCAGTATCGATTTGCGTAACATAGCTGATGCCGTTTGTAACTATTTTATCGTATGTGATGCTACTTCTACCACCCAGGTAAAAGCAATTGCAGAGAATATCATGCAGCAGACAGAAGAAGTGCTTAGAGAAAAACCATGGCATCATGAGGGCACCAGGATTGCAGAATGGATTTTGCTCGATTACGTTGATGTTGTGGTACATGTATTTCTGACGCCACACCGCAAGTTTTACCAGCTGGAGGAATTGTGGAGCGATGGCGTGATTGAGGAACATAATGACTAAATTTGTGTTCTCGTATCAGGTTTCGTTAAACAAGGTCATTTCCCTGATCAAACAGTTAATATAAAACAGATAGAGATTGATCCACAGATAGTGCAGTTTATTAACTTGAAGAAGAATGACCAAATAAAAGGATTGATATTTGGTATTTACTGCAGGATAAAATTTTATACATCACAGTACGTCAAATAAAGCATTCACAAAACAGAGCGAGGAATGGAAGATAATAATCAGGAAAAAAGAAGAATACCGAAAATAGTACCCCCAAAGGGACCCAAGTTCAACATTTACTGGGTATATGGAATAATTGCGCTCATACTGATCGGGCTGCAGTTTTTTCCATTTACAAAAGCATCCAAAGTTAAAAGCTTTGAAGAAGTAAATCAGAGCATGCTCCAGAATGAGGATGTACAGAAACTGGTGGTTGTAAATAAGGAGTATGTGGAAGTGTACATTAAACCGGACCGGCTTCAGCAGGAAAAATACAAAGACGTTGCCACCACCAATTTCAATACCGTTAATCCCGGTCCGCATTACAAGTTCCAGATATTGAGCGTAGATGATTTTACCCGGAAGCTCGGTGAGGCAGAAGCAACAATAAGAGTTAAAAACCCTTCCTTTCAACCAATTGAAGTATATCCTGAAAACAGAACGGATTGGTTCAATGCTGTAGGATGGCTGCTTCCTATATTATTGCTTGTGGCAATCTGGTTATTTATCATGCGCAGGGTAACCGGCGGTGTGGGTGGCCCGGGTGGACAGATCTTTAATTTTGGAAAATCAAAAGCCACGCTGTTTGATAAGGGTACTAAAGTGAATATTACGTTTGCTGATGTGGCTGGATTGGATGAGGCAAAAGCAGAAGTGATGGAAATTGTAGATTTCCTCAAAAATCCAAAGAAATATACTGCTCTTGGAGGTAAAATTCCAAAGGGTGCTTTACTGATTGGTCCTCCGGGAACCGGTAAAACCCTAATAGCAAAAGCAGTGGCCGGAGAAGCGCAGGTTCCTTTTTTCTCGATCTCGGGATCTGACTTTGTGGAACTGTTTGTCGGTATCGGTGCTTCCCGCGTTCGTGACTTGTTCAAACAGGCACGGGAAAAGGCACCCTGTATTATTTTTATTGATGAAATAGATGCAATAGGCCGTGCACGGGGCAGAAATGTAATACAGGGAGGAAATGATGAGAGGGAAAATACGCTTAACCAATTGCTGGTGGAAATGGATGGCTTTGGAACTGATTCAGGAGTTATCATTCTTGCTGCTACAAACAGGCCGGACGTTCTGGACTCTGCTTTGCTGCGCCCCGGTCGTTTCGATCGCCAGATATCCATTGACAAGCCGGATTTAATCGGACGGGAACAGATCTTTAAAGTGCACTCCAAGAATATTAAAGTGCAGAAAGATCTGGACATGAAAAAACTGGCAGCTCAAACCCCTGGTTTTGCGGGAGCAGATATTGCGAATGTATGCAACGAAGCTGCATTGATTGCTGCGCGCAAAGGGAAGAAAGAGGTAGACATGAGCGATTTCCAGGATGCCATTGATCGCGTTATTGGTGGATTGGAGAAGAAAAACAAGATCATTTCCCGGGATGAGAAGAAGATTGTGGCATACCATGAAGCCGGACATGCAATTTGCGGATGGTTTCTTGAACACGCTGATCCATTGGTGAAAGTTTCCATCATTCCCCGTGGTGTAGCAGCACTCGGATATGCCCAGTACATGCCAAAGGAGCAATTCCTTTACACTACTGAACAACTCTTTGACAGCATTTGCATGACGTTAGGTGGAAGGGTAGCGGAAGATCTGGTCTTCGGTAAGATTTCAACCGGTGCCCAGAACGATCTCGAAAGAATTACGAAATTGGGATATGCCATGGTTACCATCTATGGAATGAATGACAAGATTGGCAATCTTTCCTACTACGATCCCCAGAATGAATATGGATTTCAAAAACCTTATTCAGATGAAACGGCAAAGATGATTGATGAGGAGGTGCGGGCACTGGTAGATAAAGCGTATGTCCACACGAAAAAACTGCTTACTGAAAAGCAACCTGAGCTGGAAATAATTGCCCAGGAATTGTTGAAGAAAGAAATCCTATTCCAACAGGACCTGGAGCGCCTCATTGGAAAACGCCCCTTCGAAACCAAGCACATAGCAGAATTGGAAAGTGCAGTGGTTGAAGAGGATGTTCAAGTTGCAAATACAGAAGTGAGTGATAAAAAAGAAGAGGTGATCATTGAAAACACCGGTCATATCCGGCCTAGGATTGCATAACTGTTACGGATGGAACCTACCTCTAAAGAGCGTATCCTTAAAAATATCCGAAAAGGATTAATTCATGCAACTGATCAGCCGTTTCCCAACCTGGAAACGGCTGCTTCTGTTTATCCACCTGCCATTGATACACTTGACGTCATTTTTGCGCAGCAATTCACCAGTATCCAGGGTAATTTTATTTATTGTGAAAATGAAAAAGACTTCATTGACAACCTCAATGCGCTCGCAGAGGAAAAACAATGGAATAACATTTTTGCCTGGGAATATTTTCTTCAGGATTTTTTTCAGCAAAAGGGATT
>JBDSEW010000101.1:0-13637 GCA_039919825.1 Chitinophagales bacterium
TTCGAAGCGATGAAGGGCGTGTTTGACAAAACGAGATCAGTATTCATTCATACCAACTATGTTCGTGAGATCATGAATGCAGTGCAGTTTGCAAAAGACCTGGGAATAAATATCGTAGTGGTGGGAGGAAGTGATGCTTACCAGTGTACAGCACTGTTAAAGGAAAATGCTGTTCCGGTAATTCTTGGTGATGCACATTCTCTTCCTGGTGGTGATGATATAAAAGTGGATGTTCCTTATCATACTGCAGCAATGCTTCAGCAGGCTGGAGTGATGTATTGTTTAAGTACCGGTGGATACTGGCAGCAGCGAAACCTGCCGTTTATAGCCGGAACAACAGCAGCTCACGGCGTAAGTAGAGAAGACGCGTTAAAGTCCATCACTTCCAGCACCGCAAAAATTTTAGGTATCGACAACATAACAGGAACACTGGAAATAGGAAAAGATGCAAACATCATTATCTCCACAGGTGATGTGCTGGATATGAAAACAAGTAACATTGAGCGCGCATTTATCCAGGGGCGTGATATCAACCTGGATAATTCTCAAAAACAGTTGTATGAAACCTACAAGCTAAAGTATGGTTTGAAATAATGGTGGAAGATATCTTCAGAAAAAATTACTGCAGTACTATTTTTTTACGAAGCACCTTTCCGCCTCCATTTACTTCGATGAAATAACTTCCCTTAGGCTGATTGGTGAAATCAAAAGAATAATTTACTGGTGCATTTCCATGCTGCACAATATCTTCAAACACTAATCTCCCGTAGATGTCATGTACTGTAATGATTAATTCCCCCGAAGGAATAGGAAATTGCGCGCGCATCACAAATTGTCCTGCAGCCGGATTCGGAAAAATAGCCAATGAATTTTCATCCGTCAAATCATGCGTACCGATATCAACTACTACCGTGATGTATTGAACCGTGTCGTCAAAACAACCATTCGGGTCTGAATAAAAATAAGCGATGGGATAGGGTCCACCAATGCCTGCTAAAGAAGGATCAAACATATATCCTGCGATTCCATTGCCTGAAAAAGATCCACCTGTAGGATTTCCTGAAAGCAGGTAAGGGTCATCTGTTACAAGAGCACTATCAGGAAGACCGGTAAAGGCGGCTATCGGCAAGGGAAGAGCTGTAACAGGTATCAATAAATTTGTATCGCAGCCGGTGTTTACTTCCGTGGCGGTAAGTGTCAGCGTAACTGTTGTGGCAGGTTTTAGTGTAATCGTCGCTGCTGCTCCATCAGCTGGGTTCATATTCGGCAGGAGTGGTAACCATTGATAATTGTAATTGCCGGGCCCATTGTTGATCGCAGTAAAAGAAATGCTGTCGCCTTCACAAACAGATGAACTACCGGGAAGCGTGCTGATATCAGGATAATTAACGATTGCCTGAATAGGTGTGCGCTTACTTGGACAACCAATGGTGTGATAATGAATGATTCCATTCCATTGTACCGGCTCAGTGACAGATCCGAAGGGATAGGCAATAGCATTCCCTTCTGCAACTTTAATATTGTCATCCGATGCGAATACATTGCCCTCCAGTGTTCCGTAGGTATAGTTGATAATGTTGGTTTTTGAGGTGATGTAAAAACTATAGGTATAGCCCGCAGGTATCGTGAGATTGATTTCAAAAGGATACGGAGTGGGAATCCCGATTCCCTGTCCTGCCACACTATTTTCTGCACCAAAAAAAGTCCAGGCCTCAGCATCACTTTCAAATCCTTCATAGCTGCCTTTTTTATAGTAGATCTCCAGGTCACTTGTTTGTCCTGATCCGATATGTCCGTCAAACCCTGTTATCACGATGGTATTGATGGCAGTAATGTCAAACATGCTCCCATCTGCAATATTCCCTCCTATAAAAATAGTGGGCAATGGTGGTGCAACCGGTGGCCCTTCTTCTGCCCAGAAAACAGTAGACTGGCTGATTGATGGTGAAGTAAAGAGGGAACCTTGTCCAAGGTAATTCCCACCGGTAGCTGCATCATACCAAGAAATGGATCCACCGGTACCAGAAGCCTCTAAATCAACTTTGCCCGCACCGCACCTATACACAGAATCGCCTGTAGGTGGAGCCGGCACCGGTAATACCTGCAGCATGGCTTCTTCCGTAAAAGCAGAATTAGTGCACGATACTTTTGCAATGTAGTAAGTAGCTGTATCAAGTAAGGGAGTTATAAAAACAGGATTTGAAGCTCCACTTATTTCCGAATACGGACCTCCACTGGTTTTAGCATCCAGCCATTGCAGGGATGCACCTGAAGTATATCCACTCAATGTAAGTGTATCAAACCCTTCTTCACAAAATGTTTCAAACTGGGGTTGGATGATTCCTGCTACAGGCGTGTTAATTACATTGATCTTAATGTTCGCAGAAGAGAAGCACTCGGTGCTGGTATCTATCACTATCACTGTATAGTCGGTGGTAATGGCAGGTGTTGCAACTGGGTTGGAAAAAGTGGGATCATTCAGGGAAGCTGCAGGTGACCAGTCGTAAACATATTCTGCAGGAACAAACTGCCAGGCATCTTCATAGGCAGTCCAGGTATTGCTTCCATTTCTTCCTGGAACGGCAGTTCCCAGCGTGCCGGTAGCATTTTCAATTCCCATCGTGTGAGTAAACCAAAGGGCATCAGGATTGCCCGGCATGGAAGTGGTATGAACCTCAATATAATTGTTGGTTTCATACAAGTGCACCTGTGCAGTGATCGGATCGCTGCTGCCGGTAAATGTATAATGTGGAACACTATCGAAGCGGATCACTAACTTTCGGTAGGGAGCAGTTCCCGAAACAAAGTAAGAGACAGAACCTCCGAGTTGCGGGGAGAGATCTTCCCATGCAAAGGCAATCAGGTTGTTGGGTTGAAAAATATCAGGAAGCTTTTGTCCTGCACAACAACCATCGAAGGCAATGCTGTCAAATGTGATAAATCCATTCGATGAAATTTTAAAGGTGCTGTAAAAACTTCCGAAAAATTTGAATGAAAATCCGATAGGTAATGATGGGCTTACTTCATCTTCTTGAAGTAAAACAGGAAGTCCGGAAGTTGAATCGGGGCTGAATGCAATTTCATTAACCGTATAATTAAACAATGGAGTAGCCATAGCAAAAAGCTGTGCAGACGTACCTCCACAGATTGAATCAGCAGTTGCATCAATGGCTATTGCAGGCGTATTCGCCACAAATATCGTAACCGATGAAACATTCTGACAGATGCTGTCTGATGCTACAAGAGTGTAAGTAGTAGTTACAAGCGGTGCGGCAATCACATTGGAGCCGAACCCTGAAGACAACCCGGTTAGCGGTTGCCAGGTATAGTCGATATAGCCGGGTGTTGTATTTATTTCTACCTCCAGCCCTGAATTACCGCATATAGTTGCAGTGGATGGAAAAGTGGTAATGTTCAACGGTGGTGGGTTGCTGACGATTGCGGTAACCGGCGTTCGCGCGGTCTCGCATTGATCGGTGTAGTTAACTACCCAATTGTAGAAATAGAAATAGTAATTAGGTCCAAGGTTACTGTTGTAAAGCGAAAGTACACTTGGTATCTCATAGGGAAAGCTTACTCCGGATTGATTGCTCCAGAGCGGCACACTTCCATCCAGCAGGGTAAGCTGAAATCCTGTTCCCTGCTCCAGGTTGAAATTCAGTTCGAGGAACGTCCTTTTATTCACCTGTGAAGCCAGTATTATTAGCGTATCTGTTTTTATGGGATTGAAATTCTTGTCTCTCAACTGAATAATAACATTCCCCGCCGCTGAAGGATAAACATACACACCGGAAAGCTTGCATGCGTGCGATATGTTGAAAACGAGATAGTCGTTTTGATAAGCATCGGATCCACTGCCGGCCGTATTGTCTTTCAATCCCAAACTATCTATGTACAGCAATCCGGAAGAGGCCGATGCATAAAAAGTTTTGGTGTTCGACACGGAAGGCGAGAATTGAAAGGGGAAGGTGCTTGTGTAAAGCGGTACAACTGCCGTTTCAGAATTGTACCAGGAAACGGTAGTTGCATTGGCCAATACCTGGAGGTGTGCAATGCCGGGGCCGCAAACAGAATCATTTAAAACAGACCATATCATGACTTCTCCTACACTGATTTTCACCTCGTTGGAATAGGTAACCTGGCCTGAATTCAGGCAGGTGACTTTAGCACGGTAAAAAGTATTTTGGTACAAGGGTGCTGTGGTATATACATTACCTGAAGCACCACTTATGGGAGACCAGCTATTCGCGTCTGCTGAAGAATCCCATTCAATCAAAATGGCAGAGGCCACTGAATAGTTATTGAGGTGAAGTTCGCTGGTGTTTCCTTCTGCACAGATAGAGGAGGGAAAGGCGGTAACGGTGCCGGCTACTGGCAAGCCGCTGCAAGGTGGTGCAGGATTGATGGTGATGGTATAGTCTTCTGTTTCACCATTTGTAAATACGCTGCAGGAGTTTGTTTCAAACAACAGTGTTTGCAAGGCTCCTCTTACACGCAGTCTTCGTTGCCCAATATAATCAGCATTATTCGGGATGGTTACCGCACCGCTGAAAAGAATGTTGTCGTAAAATGGAGTGGAGTAAACAAGTTCGCCTGCATCATCAAAATCGTTGTCATTGTTGTAATCTATCCAGACGCCGGTTCCATCATCGTTGTTTGATTTTACGGTAAGATTGTATGTTCCGCCAAGTTCTACAGAGGTAGTTGTATTTCCACTTTCAGGATAAAGGATATAGTTATTTGCATTTCCATTACAACCACTGGTGCTATTGTTAATGCTGTTGAAAGTAAACTTATTAATATAAGCTTCTGAAGCGCAATTGTCCACGTATTCAGGGATACAATACTGAGCAAGCGCATGCTGAATGCTGAAGAGAAAAGCCATGCAGCAAATGATCCATCTTATGCTATGTTTTTTAATCACGTTCATGTCAACAAATTCATTCAGGAGTTATTTTTATTTTTGGGGCAAATGTAGATTTACTTCTTCAAACTCCACCTGAACCTGTCTGTGGAAACAGCTATAAATTTACTTCAAAAAACACAAAGACCATTAATCTGTCTTACGCCAACCGTGCCGGCCCCTGACTCGTGGTTCCTTGCTCCCGTTAATCCCTTATCTTACACAAAATTTACCTATACGCTATCCACTCCATGTCATTAATTCAAAAAGCAGAGCACCAGCAGGAAAAAGCCGTATTGATTGGCCTCATTCACCAGGGACAAAAAGAAGAGCAACTCACTGAATACCTTGATGAGCTGGCCTTCCTTGCCGAAACTGCCGGTGCCATTACGTTAAAGCGGTTCACACAAAGATTATCAGCCCCGCATCCGCGCACCTTTATCGGCGAAGGAAAGCTGGAAGAGATCCGCAAATATGTAGCAGAAAAAGAAGTGGACCTTGCCATCTTCGACGACGACCTTACCGGTAAACAGATCTTCAATATTGAAAAAGAGCTGAAGATCAAAATCCTTGACCGGAGCAACCTCATCCTTGATATTTTTGCCAGCCGTGCGCGTACCGCACAGGCAAGAGCACAGGTAGAACTCGCACAGTTGCAGTATCTGCTACCTCGACTCAAAGGTTTGTGGACGCACCTTGAGCGGCAGCGTGGTGGTATTGGTATGCGTGGTCCGGGTGAAAAGGAAATTGAAACGGACCGGCGGATCGTGAAGCAGGAAATTTCTTTGCTGAAGAAAGAACTCGAAAAAATTGATTTACAAAGCCAGACACAACGGAAATCGCGTGGGGAATTGATTCGAGTAGCATTGGTAGGATACACCAACGTCGGCAAATCAACCCTGATGAATGTGCTGAGCAAGTCAGAAGTTTTTGCGGAAAATAAATTGTTTGCCACGCTCGATACCACCACCCGCAAAGTGGTAATGGACCGGATGCCATTGCTGCTAAGTGACACAGTAGGATTTATCAGGAAACTACCCCATCACCTGATAGAAAGTTTTAAATCCACACTGGATGAAGTGCGTGAATCAGACATCCTGTTGCATGTAGTTGATATTTCGCATGCACAGTTTGAAGAACAGATTCGGGTAGTAAATGAAACGCTGGCAGAATTGGGCGCATTGGAAAAACCAACGCTGATGGTTTTTAACAAGATGGATGTGTATGAGGAAAAGCAATTTGATGAATTGCTGCCGCCCGAAGTAAAGGAAGAGCTGCTCCGTAATTTAAGGCAGAGCTGGTCGAAGCAGACCAATGGAAATGCCATTTTTATTTCCGCAACACAAAAGCAAAACATCGATGCGCTGCGGACCAAAATGTATGACCTGGTGAAGCAGTTGTACTTAGAAAGGTATCCTTATAAGGCAGCGTTTTTTTGAGAAGATATAGGTGCTCATGTAATGGATGTTTTAAGTTTATCAATGCTATGGCGTCATCATATCTTTTTTTAATTGTAACCGCTTTATACCATAATTTCGTCGCAGATTAGCTGCACGATTTGAAAACACCGCTATGAAAAAAAATCTTTACCAGTTAATGTTAGTAATTGCAGTATTCCTGTTTACTTCCTCCTTTACCAAAGCCACCACCCATACCATCACCGTTGCTGATTTTCAGTTTACACCTGATACGATGACGATTGAACCGGGTGATACCATCACGTGGCTGTGGGTAAATGGACTTCATACCACCACTTCCAATGGTATTCCTTCCGGAGCTGCACCCTGGAATTCATTGCTCGACAGTATGCACACCAGTTTCACCTACATTGCTACTGAGCCCGGCACCTATCATTATATCAGTGTGCCTGATCTGCCTGCAATGACGGGCACTTTTACAATTCCCGGAGCGGAAGTGGGAATTGATGATGTGGCACTCTCACCGGTTACTTTTGATTTGGTTTCCAATTTGGTTCATAACGAAGTTGCCATCACCTATACTGTTCGCACCAATACTTCAATTGATGTTGCATTGTACAATATCTCAGGAGTGCGCCTGGAGACATTGCTGCAGGAAAAAGCAACTGTTGGAAAATACCAGTCTTCATTTTATTTGCAGCAAACCTTTCCCACAGGTATGTATTTTATCCGCATGCAATCTGGATCCATTGCTGTTACGAGGAGAATGGTGGTTCAATAATTGTCTGAACTGCGTCATGCCGAATTTTACTTCGGCATCTGTTCAGTCATCATACAGATCCTGAAACAAGTTCAGGATGACTGCTTCGTGGTGTCTGTCATTATAATGGTGCTGAAACAAGTTCAGGATGACTGCTTCGTGGTGTCTGTCATAATAAGGCTCCTGAAACAAGTTCAGGATGACTTAATGAGACAATAACACCACCAGCTTATTCAGCTTTGCTCTATTCTCTGCATTTTCCATGGTGGTTAAAATACTTTGCTTTTCACGCGTGGTGAGATGAAAGCTCATAGAAGCCACCTGGTCTTTTTTTTCCGGTACATATTCAAAGGAGATCATGTTCAGGTCAACGTCCAGCCAACTGTCCGCAAGACCTGTTAATTCATCCTGGTGGTAATCATGAAAGTCGCTCCATATGGCATATAAACTGCTGATCGGATCCAGCAATTTTTGAACGAGCGATGGATGTTCATTCACGATAGGTTCGTAGTCTTTCTCATAATCGCCTCTCGCCTGCACAATTATTACCCGTGAAGTATTCTTATTGATCCAGTCTCTGAATTCATAAAGAAAACGGTAGGTGGTTTCAAAGCCATAGTTGTCACGCAGCCCTGCATCCATAGCCTGCACCGATGGAACAGTAGGCAAATACACATTCGGCATAATGTAAGGAAACGTTGAATTCATTCGTAAAGCAGTGAGGAATGGCAGGTTGGCACCGTTTTGCTGTTTGAAAAAAGAATGAATATCAATGCCATCCACTTTCATCTCGTTGGAAGAAGTTCGGCGCTGCGGCGGCTCTGTGAGATAAGAAAGCGGAGTAGAAGACAAGAGCAGCCGCCTTCCATCATCAATAACAGTAGGGGAAAATAAAAGAATGGGAATGGTGGCACTTTTTTCAAATGGAGCATAGTCTGCCAGCGAACGATCCATTACGAAACCGGTATTCTGATTAAACCGTTTTTCAAAAATATAACCACGGTCTTTGCGATAGGTGAATCCATTTGCTTTAAAGCGCTGCCAGGGAAACAGCACATCATTCACTACATAGGTAAATGACACTGCATTTAAGATATCCTTCGAGATGTTGTTTATGTAATGCTTATCCTGAAGGTCAATGGGATCTCCTAATTTTTTTGAACGGTACAATTCACGGTAGTAAGACATGCCCATTATGCCACCTGATGCCCCGCTGATAAATACACAATGATCAAAAAAGCGGTTATCGGTAGCACTGTCTGCAATCTGCATCAGCCTGAATGCCCACAGCGATGCCTTCAATCCACCGCCACTGGCATTCACGATGATCAGCGGGGGTTTCTGCAATGGATGGTAGAAAGGTGCTACTTTAAGTTTCCAGTTTTCCAGCATCTGCAAACCTGTTGCATGGTCCTGTTCAATTATTTCAGGAGTAACAGCACCTTCTATAGCAGCAAGATTATAGGTGGCCGGATGGCTGTAATCCATTCCGAATGCTTTGTTGCGGTGATTGATGAAATCAAATTTCACCAGCAGGTTGGCAACAATTAACAACCCGATGAAAGCTGTTACAGCCCAGGAACGAAGCCAGTAGCTAAGTGCGCCAATAGGTGCGAGCAGAATAGACAATAGCAATAAAATACTTGCACCTGCCGGAATCTGGAAAAACGGAATTTCCTTTAAGAATCCAAGCATGATGATAATTACTAAAGCTATCAGCTCTATGATCAATGCATTCTTATGATGCAGCCGGAATACCCGCATCAGGTCTTCTGGCTGATAGTGGGTGACGCTGCGTACAGGCCGTACCCTAAACGGATGAATGAGCAGGTAGTCGACTCTTATCTCCGGAGAGAAAGGAATGGCGGCTTTATTTTTAAGTGTGTTTACACGGATGATTTTTTTACTTCGCTTGTTTTTCCTTGTGCGCCGTTGCACAAATCGCTCGATGTGAATATTCAGGGAGCGTAGCATGGAAATAATCATCATCATCGATACGCCGCTGATCAGTGCTGCCTGGTACGTGATGACTTCAAAAAAAGATTTGAGCTCAGAATAATATTGAAAACGGATGATGGAATAAAAATACACTGCGATGAATACCAATGGAAAAAAACTGTTGTTGATGGTGTAACGCAGGAAGGGCCTCTCAAAGGTTGCCAGGAAAGGAAAACGAAAACTGTTGAGGATATAGCTGGTGATGTTCCATACAAAAATAAAACCGCCAAGCCCGATACCAATCAGGAAGAAGCTTGTAAAATTTACTTTGCCGAAGTATTCAGGATCCAGGAAAAGATAATGAAAACCCAGTCGTGACAAGAGGTTCCCTGACACCATCAGCATGAGTAATACCCACGGCACCAGCATAAATAAAAACTTGCGCAGGTGCAGCAGTGCAAGCTGAAATGGAAAAGAATAAAAGATGTTGTGAAAAACCTGCATCGACCGTTAACGATAGTAAATTGGATTACCGTGTGTGCAAGCTAATAAGAGTAGGGGAATATGGAAAAATGAATTGGGATCGCGGATTTTGAAAGGTGGATTCCGGTCGCAGACATCTGTTACAGACGGATTAGCGTTCGTTCGATAAACCTGATTTTCCTTTGCCGCTAAAGCACAATGACACTAAGGTTCACAAAGATTTCTTTCAAGACAATTTGAGTTGCTTAAAACCTTAGCCACTTCGTAGCACGATTTCCATAGTTCATCGCTCATAGATTGTACTTCTCAATGCGCCATCTCACTCATAAACTTAATCCGCATCAACTGTATCTCTTCCATCGAATAATTGTCTTTTCCCAAATCTTCCAGCGCATCCTGCAGTGAATCGGAATGCGCAGTGCGGAAATAATCATACACCTCTTCCTGCCGGTCTTCTTCAATGAGGTCGGTGATATGGTAGTCGAGGTTGAGACGCGTACCTGATGAAACAATAGATTCCATTTCTTCCAGCAGTTGCTCCATCTTCATTCCTTTGCCCTGCGCAATAGTTTCCAATGGAATTTTCTTATCAATATTCTGGATGATGTACACTTTTATGCCCGATTTATTCACAATAGACTTCACCACCATTTCCGATGGTTTCTCTATTTCATTTTCCTCTACATAGGCAGCAATCATTTCCACGAAGGGCTTGCCGTATTTATTGGCTTTACCTTTACTTACACCCATAATGCGTGAAAGCTCATCCAGCGTTGTAGGGTATTGTGTAGCCATGTCTTCCAGTGAAGGATCCTGGAAGAGCACAAAAGGAGGCAGGTCTTTTTCTTTGGCCACTCTCTTGCGCATGTCTTTCAGCATGTTCAATAAAGTTGGATCCAGCGCACTGGTGCCACCTTCGGGTTCGGCATCTTCCAGGTTGTCGAAATCATGATTTATAGAGATCATGATCGAATGTGGCTTCTGTAAAAACTTGCGGCCTTTCTCGCTCAGGCGGATTACTCCGTAGTTTTCAATGTCTTTCGTGATCAGGTTGTGAAGTAACGCCTGCCGCAATACAGAATTCCAGAAATGGTCATCATGGTCTTTGCCGGCGCCAAAGATCGGCAGCACATCATGCTTGAACATGGTAACCTGGTTGTGCTTGTTACCACAAAGAATGTCTACGATATAGTTGATGGTGAAGCTTTCATTCACTGCATCAACAGCCTGTACCAGCAGCTTGATGAAATCCTTGCCCTCCATCTGTTCTTTCGGATGAAGGCAGTTATCACACTTGCCGCAGTTTTCGAAGTCATATTTCTCTCCGAAATAATGGAGCAGAAAACGCCGGCGGCAAACCGATGTTTCCGCATACGCCACTGTTTCCATCAGCAAATGTCCACCCATTTCGCGTTCACTCTGCGATTTGTCGCGCATGAATTTTTCTAACTTCACAATGTCGTTGTAGTTGTAGAAAGCAATGCACTTGCCTTCCAGCCCATCACGGCCGCCGCGTCCTGTTTCCTGGTAATAATTTTCCAGTGACTTGGGAATGTTATAATGAATTACAAAACGAACATCAGGTTTGTCGATGCCCATTCCAAAGGCAATCGTTGCCACAATCACATCAAGATCTTCCATCAGGAACTGATCCTGGCGTGTCGACCTGGTGGCAGCATCCAAACCTGCATGATAGGCTGCTGCTTTGATGCCGTTCACTGTTAAAAATTCTGCGATCTCTTCCGTAGATTTTCTGCTCAGCACATAAATAATTCCCGACTTGCCCGACATGCTTTTCACAAACTTCACAATCTGCTTCAGCGTAGGTTCTTTCTTTCCTTTTGGACGTACTTCATAATACAGGTTGGGGCGGTTGAAGGAGGTGATATAAATATTCTTCTCGCTCATGTCGAGGTTCTTCAGAATATCTGATTGCACCTTGGGCGTGGCTGTTGCAGTAAGCGCCATCACCGGAATCCGGTTGCCCATGTTTTCAATCATACCTTTAATCTTGCGGTATTCCGGCCTGAAATCATGACCCCATTCAGAAATACAATGGGCTTCATCTACGGCCACAAAGGATATGTCAAGCTCACTGAGAAAATCTATGTTTTCTTCCTTCGTAAGTGTTTCAGGCGCGACATATAACATTTTGGTAACGCCACGCACGAGGTCCTTTTTTACTTCTTTAGCCTGGGCTTTAGTAAGAGATGAGTTGAGGAAATGTGCAATATTATCATTGCTGCTGTAACCGCGAATCTGGTCGACCTGGTTCTTCATCAGTGCGATCAACGGGGAAATAATGATGGCCGTGCCCTTGAGAAGGATTGCAGGCAGTTGGTAACACAATGATTTTCCTCCACCGGTAGGCATGATCACGAAAGTGTCTTCACCATTCATCACACTCTGGATGATCTTCTCCTGTGCGCCTTTAAAGTTTTCGAACCCAAAATACTCATGCAGCGATTCCCTGAGGTTCAGCTTGCCGTTAACCTTCACTGTATGCATCACCTTCAGGATCTTTTCTTCTCCTGGAGGTGCGTCTTTACCATTTGACTGTGAATTTGCAACCTCTGCGGCCTCTTCGATTACCTTTCCATTCTTTGCCTTGCCAGCTTTATGAGCAGTTTTTGTTCCGTTGGTATTCTTTTGTTTCAATTTCGCCGGTGGTTCTTTCACGGCATCTTCGTTTACAGCTTTCTTAGCCATACTACATTCAATTTGTTCAAATTCAAAAATACCTGCTGTCTGCAGGTTAAAGCTGCCTTCTTTGTGTTTTGGTCTGATTGATCTGTTAATCCGGGAAGCCCCAGCATGCCCGAAGTTGATGTGCTTTTAGTTAAGCCGGACCGCAATTGTAAAAGGTTCAACTATCTAAAAGTAGGAATTTTAATACTTTTACAAAAATACAGGAGGAATTTTTTCTTATCGTGTCAGTTTGAGTTCGCACCTGTTTTTCTGCATTAGATGTAAGGTAATCATTTCCAATTATTATTTCCAGAATAGTTTTTCTCCTTTGAAGATTTCAGCCACTACCATTCTCCGCACAGCAAGAGAAACGCTCTCCATAGAGGCTGATGCCATACTTGGCCTTGTTAAAACGCTCGACAAGCAATTTCCGGTGCTGGTGGAAAGCATCTTTTACAGCCAGGGACGTGTGGTAGTTACCGGCATTGGAAAAAGTGCCATCATCGCCAACAAGCTTGTGGCAACACTGAATTCAACGGGTACTTCCTCTATGTTTATGCATGCCGCCGATGCTATTCACGGCGACCTCGGAATGATACGTGAAGAAGACATCATCATCTGCATTTCAAAAAGCGGCGAGAGTCCTGAAATTAAGCTGCTGGTGCCGCTGGTAAAAAACAATGATAACCTGCTGGTAGCGATGGTGGGAAATATGAAAAGCTATCTGGCGCTTCACGCTGACTTTGTGTTGAACACCACCGTGCCGAAAGAGGCTTGTCCGAATAATTTAGCCCCCACAGCCAGCACCGCTGCGCAGATGGCCATGGGTGACGCACTGGCTGTTTGCCTGTTGAAGATGCGCGGATTTTCACCGGCTGATTTTGCAAAATTCCATCCGGGTGGAGTACTGGGAAAACAGCTATACCTGCGAGTGAGCGACCTGTATGTACAGCATCAGAAACCCGGCGTGAACGAAGACGACTCCATACAACAGGTGATTCTTGAAATTACCTCCAGCCGCCTTGGCGCGACTGCAGTGTTGAACAAAAAAAAACAGGTGACAGGTATTATTACCGATGGTGATTTACGAAGGATGATAGAAAGGAAAACGCCGTTAGACCGACTGAAAGCTAAAGATATTATGGGTAAGCACCCGCTCACCATTTCGAAGGATGAGCTGGCATTAAACGCGCTTGAGCTGATGCGTGGCAACCAGATAACACAGGTAATTGTAAAAGATAAGAATCAATATGTGGGTATGGTGCACGTGCATGATTTGCTGAAGGAAGGGCTAGTTTAAAAACGATGCACGAATCAAGTATTACGATACACCATTCAGTAATTAGCAAACAAAATTTAAATGCGGCTACCCCTTCTACTTAAGGCAAATCGTGATTTGTGATACGTGCATCGTGCATTGTTAATCTTATATTTAAGCCGTAATGAA
>JBDSEW010000161.1:0-9433 GCA_039919825.1 Chitinophagales bacterium
AATTCAATATAACAAGATTCTTTTGAAGAACTCCATTTAATTTTTCAGCCTTCCTGCAAGTTTACCAATAGTCAGTCCCTGAAAAAGAATGGAAAAGGCAACTACAAAATAAGTAAGGGTAACCCAAAGTTCCCTGTGCATTTCAGGTTGTAACGAAAGCGCCAATGCCACAGATATTCCACCGCGCAATCCGCCCCATGTTAATATCAAAATAGTGCGGTGAGTAATGATTTCTTTAAGCTTTATCACTTGAGCGGGAATCAATACCGAAATATACCTTGTGACCAAGACCACCACTATCGTTATTGCCGCAAGAATAAAGTAGGTTGCATGAAAATGAATGGTGAGTAGTTCCATTCCTATCAGCACAAACAAAATGGAATTGAGTGTTTCATCAATCAATTCCCAGAATTTATCTATCGATTCATGAGTGGTAGCACTCATGGCAAGTTTTTTACCCTGGTTACCTAAAATAATTCCTGCTACCACCACTGCAAGTGGCCCTGACACATGCAGGAAATCCGCGATGGAATATCCACCCATAACAATTGCGATGGTTATCAGTACCTCTACCTTATAATTGTCGATACTCTTCAGCAGCAAAAAGCCCGCATAACCTGCAGCAATCCCCAAGGCGATGCCTCCAGCAGCTTCCTGTAGAAAGAGCCGAAGTATATCATACCAGTGAATGTCGGAAGGATTATGCGCCACCTCCAAAATGGTGAGAAATACCACTACTGCCACGCCATCATTAAACAAGGATTCCCCGGCAATCTTCATCTCCAGCGATTTTCCAATGCGGGCTTCTTTTAAAATACTCAGCACTGCTATGGGATCTGTTGGGGAGATGAGTGCGCCGAAAAGCAGACAGTAAATAAAGCCAGGTTGTATGTTGAATAAGCCGGTGATAAAATACAATGAAGTACCGATGATAAAAGTCGAGAGCAACACGCTGAGCGTGGAGAACAGAATTACAGAAAGCTTTTCCTGCTGCAACTCCTTAAGATCAACATGAATTGCTCCGGCGAAAAGCATAAAGCTTAACATAGAGCCAAGCAGCAGTTGTGAAAAATCGAAGGACGTGAGCAGTTGAGTAACCAATGCAGGAACTGCCGGAAATATTTCTCCTACTCCAATAATTAATATGGAAGTGATAAGCGCAAGCAGCATCAATCCTATGGAAGGGGGTAATTTAAGAAAGCGGAAATTGAGGTAAGCGAAAATAGCAGCCAGTACAATCAGTATGGAGAAGGTGGAGTAAAGAATCATTTCTGCGATGCATATTTTATGAAAAAAATAGAGATCAATTTGCTAAGAGCTTTGATTCTATATGGTATAAATCCTTTCTCCTGTCAGATAGTGTCCGGACGGAACCAAAATGATGCAAGTCTTTGAGAAGGTTCAGATCCACATCTACGATGAGTGTCATCTCTGCATTTGCAGTGGCCTCTGCTTTGATAGAATCGTGGGGAAATGAAAAATCGGAAGGAGTAAAAACGGCAGATTGAGCAAACTGAATATCCATGTTATACACCTTGGGCAGGTTTCCTACACTGCCGGCAATCGCTACGAAACATTCATTTTCAATAGCCCTTGCCATGGAACAATGGCGAACCCGCATGTATCCTCCCTGCGTATCAGTCGAAAAAGGAACGAAAAGAATTTTCATTCCCTGATCAGCGAGTATCCTGGGTAATTCAGGAAATTCCACATCGTAGCAGATCAATACTCCGATCTTGCCACAGTCGGTTTCAAACGTTTTCAGCCGATTACCTCCTGACATTCCCCAGCCCGATTTTTCATCGGGCGTTACATGAATTTTTTCATATTGCTCCCACGTCCCGTTCCTGCGACAGAGGAAACCGATATTAAGCAATTTACCGTCGCGGATATGCGGCATGCTTCCGGTAATAATATTTGAATTATACCTGATAGCAAAATCAGTAAATTTCTGCTGAAGCAAACTGGTATACCCAGCGAGCTGGCGGATGGCATCCGGGGCAGGCAGGTGATTGTATGCTGCCATGAGGGGCGCATGGAAATACTCAGGAAATAAAACGAAATCGCATTTGTAACCCGCGGCCGCATCAATAAAAAATTCTATCTGCTCGCACACTGCCTCGAAATCATCGAAAAGACGCATTTTCCATTGAATTAATCCGAGCCTTACATTTGTTTTTCTATTACCCACCAATTCACGGTTGGGCTCATAATAGATATTGTTCCATTCAATCAGCACTGCGTTTTCCATAGATTCCTTGTCGCCGGGCATATATCCCTTCAATACTTTTCTTACATGAAATTCATTTGACAACTGAAAGGATAGTGTCGGATCATAAATTTCCTTTGATCGTACTTTATCGATATATTCCTTGGGGGAATAAGTTTCAGCAAATTCCCGGAAATTCGGAAGCCGGCCACCCGCCATAATTGATTTCAGGTTAAGTCTTTCGCAAAGTATTTTTCTTGCATTGTAAAGACGGCGGGCCAGTCTCATACCACGGAAGGCAGGATCAATAAAAACCTCTATTCCATACAACGTATCTCCCTTGGGATCATGGGTGGAAAAGGTATACGACCCGGTGATCTGCTCAAATGTATGGACATCATCGAACCTGTCGTAATCTACTATAATGGAAAGTGCACACCCTACAACCTGTTTATTTACTTTGAGACACAATTGACCTTCCGGGAAAATATTGAGCAATGTTATGATCTGCGGCTCTTTCCAATAAGCTCCCCATTCCTCGTAAGCTTTCAGCATGCTTTCCTTTAATCCTAAATAATCTTCCATTTTCAGATTCTCAACCTCAACCTTCATGTTTTCCATATTACTGATTTGAATTTTTCGTTAGTACAACTCTCCTAAAGAATGATGCGCGCACCGCTCTCCCTGTAATTATTTACATCATTGATTATCCCGGAAGGTTTTCTTCGTAAATATCAGGACGAACGCTAAGGACAGGAATATTTGAATGGTTGACAATTTGCTGAATGTAAGTACCGATAAAAAATTTCTTGATTGTATGATCTAGGTCAGCCGTGGCAACGATGAGATCTGCGTGAATTCTTGCGGCTTCCTTCATGGTTTCTGTCGCAAAATTTTCAACAATGGAAATAGTTACCGTTTTCTTCAACCCATCTACGACTAATTCAGCTTCCAAGGCTGCCAATTGCGCCTTCATTTCATTGATCCTTTCCGGCGACTTCGAGTCGATTAACCCCAATACATGAAGGGTGGAATCATTCTTTTTTGCAATGCTTCTAACGTAGTAATATTTATCAAGCGCATGAGGAACAAGGCGCACCGGAAATAATATAGTACCAAATTTTTCTGGTGAGTTTTGATTGGGAACAGTCAATACAGGGCAAGGCGCATATTTAACCATACGGTAGGCATTGCTTCCAATAAAATATTCCCGGAACCCGGAAGTGCCATGTGTACCCATAACGATCAAACTGCAATTATTGCTTTCAGCAGAGTAGGAGATAAGATCACATACATTTCCAATCATAAAGTCGTAGGAACATTCGATGCCGTACTTTTCACTTATTTCTGAAATCCACACAGCGAGTCGTTCACTGCTCATTTTTTTTACTTCGTCAAGCCATCTTTCCATAATACCCGACATCGGATGGCGGTAGGATTCATAAAAAGGTTCGAAAACATGAATTAATATCAAAGACGCCTGGTGTCTTTTTGCAATGGCAGCGGCTACCCGCGTAAAATGGCCGGATGTTTCGGAAAAGTCGACCGGCACAAGAATCTTTGTGATTGGAATATGTTTCATTGTGGAAATTAATGGATGATTGAATCATTGAATCATGTAATTCATAAGTAATCTGCCTGGTGATACTTCATGTAGCTAAAATAATCCGACACCAAACTGACCCCTGTTTTTCATTGCGTATGGAAATATTGATTTATTGCTTTTCTAAAAGTTCTGATTGTTTCCGGAGAATTCAAATTCTTAATACTTACTGCTTCTGCAAGATAACATCAAGCGCTTCTGTTTGCAAACGGATCTTAATCCATTTTTCAATTTTAGCTTTATCCACCCGTGATGGAAGCGTTTTGAAATTGAGCACTACGATTGTCCTGTTATTTATTATCGCACTGTCTACACCACTAATTACGAGGGAAGGTTGAATTATTGCTGATTTCAAAGTAGCATACTGAACTTTTAGTTCATTAAATACCTGGCGACTTGTAGTGGATTGATTCGCGATACTATCTAACTTCCTCCTGAATTCACGTATCATAATTTCCTTTTCTGAAATTACCCGGCTCAGTTGATCTTCCTGTTTCTGGGAGGAAGGATCATCAGCCAGGTAAGCAAACCCCTGCTTGATTTCCAGGTTGGCTTTTTCAAGTTTATAATTCTTCAGACGGTTTTTCAACTGTGAAATTTGTTGCTCTTCAATTTTTTCTCCGCCATATACCAGGGTAATTAATTTTTTTTTGAAGTCAATATTTTTCTTAAGAATGTAATCGTTTGGCAGGTTCGCTTCGATTTCGATAAAATGATTGGCATTTTGTGTGAATTTATTCTGCTGAACAATATCATATCCAAAATAGATACTTGGCAGTAATGTTAAAATGGCAACTATCCAAACGACCCGTGTGGCTCTTTTTTCTGCCTTGGGATCATGCAGATGACTTAAAGGGAAACCAAGAACCCTTACTGTAACCAGCGTGGCAAGTGCAATAAATACCGAATTGATAAGAAAAAGATAAAAGGCGCCGAAGAAAAACTGGACTTGCAGTGTAGCAAGGCCATAGCCTGCTGTGCATAAGGGCGGCATAAGGGCGGTTGCAATGGCAACTCCCGGAATTACATTCCCCTTTAATTTGCTGGAAGTGGCTGTAATGCCGGCAAGACCACCGAAGAATGCAATTAATACATCATAAATATTGGGCGTGGTACGCGCCAGAATTTCTGAGTGTGCTTCGTTGAGAGGGGTGATCAGAAAATATATAGTGGAGGCAATTAATCCAACTACAGCTGCCAGAAAGTAGTTCTCAAGGGCTTTGCGTACAAGACCAAGATCATTGATTCCAATACCTAATCCGAGCCCCATAATAGGTCCCATCAGCGGAGAAATAAGCATTGCTCCAATAATAACGGCAGTTGAATTTACATTAAGGCCAAGAGACGCAATGAAAATTGCAAAAATGAGCACCCACAGATTGGTTCCCCGAAATAAAATTCCTTTAGAGATGTTACTGACGACTATTTCATAGTCCTCCTGTTCATTAAATAACCTGAAGTGGTCCAATAACTTGTTCATAGATAAATTGAGGGTCGTAATTGCGCGTTTAATTAAAGATATACTTTCTACACGCAACAGCTTCAAATATTTAACATTTATAGCTTGCAGCAGTTGCCCGGATAGGTAAAGCAAGGTTTTAGAAATCGCATTCTGCCGAAATATTAATGCGGCAAAGTTTAACTACCAGCTTACAGGCAAAATATATATAACTTGTAGAAGCTATACGCTGTCCATTAATCCTTGACAAAGCACTTCTGCACAGCCTGTTAGATGATTTATTGAACTTTAAAAGCAAAAGTGTGTTGTATGACACAACCATTTGAAAGAATTTACCCTCCTCCCTTAAAAAGATCTTTAATTGACTGAATACAGTGAAGATATATTGATCAAAGGCTGTATAAACAGGGACCGTCAGTCTCAGAACAGCCTCTATAAGAAATATCAGTCAAGAATGTTCGCAGTTTGCTACCAGTATTCGAAAAGCCGGGAAGAAGCAGAAGATACTTTTCATGAAGGATTTATGAAAGTATTTGACAACATAGCCAGTTTTGCAAAGAAAGGAACGCTCGAAGGATGGATCAGGAAAATAATGGTGAACACGGCCATTGAAAAGTACAGGAAGGGAAAGCATCTTTCATTTATTATAAATATGGAGGATACTACCGAAGTTGCCGACCATTATTTTACTGACGATATACTGGACAGGATTGAAGCAGCAGAATTTATTCAGCTGATACAAAAATTACCTCCTTCGTACCAAATGGTTTTCAACCTTTACGTGATGGAAGGCATGAAACACAAGGAAATTTCAGCCGACCTTGGTATCTCTGAAGGTACTTCGAAATCCAACCTGTATGAAGCAAAGTCAATTCTGCGGAACCTGGTAAATAAAAACAATGGGAGCCCCCAAGCCGTGGGCAGTGAATATGGAAGAAAACAAAGATATTGAAAAGGTAACACGTATTATCCTGAAGGATTTCAGCATGGATGCAGGTGAGCATACCTGGAGCCGGTTGGATGCCGAGTTGGATAAGAAGCAGGCAGCTTTATATAAGAAACGGGCAAATCGCTTTAAGCTGTTATCTGCCTGCCTCGGCTTTTTTCTTTGCTCTTTCATCACCTGTCACTATGTATCCCGTTCAACTTTTGATTCAGTATCACCTGTAGCAGAAATTGAAAAGACAAAGATCCAGTATAAAGCTGCTGAAGAGCCCGCTGGCAACAATGATATGGTGAAATCAACCCACACTGATGAAAATATACCAGAAACGGATTATAAAAGTAATGAGGAAACAATTTTTAATCGATTATCAAAGAGAGACATTACAAAAAAACAGGAGTTGTCCTTAGCCGCTAAATCCAAAAGCAGTACTGAAAATTTAAAAAGCAATAATGTTCCAACCGAGGTGATGTTGGATGTACCTGAAACAGACAATACCGGTTCAAAGAATAAGTTGAACCAAAGTGAATTCAAAATGCCTCCAAATAATATTAATTCATGGGATATCAGGCATAATGATTCTGCCTGGAAAATGGAGGCAAATCAACCTGCCCTCTCAGCACCTGACGCGGATAGTATGAATTCGCCAATTGCAACCATTGGTGTTTTGTCTGGCATGACAGAAGCAGATGGCACTTCTCTTCAACCTGATCATGGGAAGAACCGGTTTTCTATTGCAGCCTTCTACGCTCCATCTCTTTCCTTCCATAATTTAAAAGACAATACTGACGACGGTTTTGATGATGCCACGATGTATAACAATCGCGAAAACGGGCAATATTCCTTTTTTACAGGTCTGCTGTTGGATTATAGCATTTCGCCACGATGGAGCGTTGCTTCAGGCTTTCATTATTCAGTTACAAATTATGCAATCACACTCCCAGTGATGCACACCGGTTACAATGAAAGTAAGGAGATGCATTATTTGTACCCCACAGCGAGTGGTGTGATACAAATGCCGCTGGAAAAGCAACAACCCCTGCACGAGGGTGACAGTCTGGAGATGACTTCTGTTTGCGACCAATCGCTGAAATACCTTGAAGTGCCGATGCTGCTGCGGATTGAAACTTCAAAAAACAGATTCACTTTTTACGCCAATGCAGGAATATCGTTAAATTTTCTGCTGCAGGAAAAAGCTACCATGAGTATTCATGATGAGGAAGTAACGATCATCAATAATATTGATGGCCTGAAACAAATAAACTACAGTGTCCTGCTGGGTGCAGGAATTGAATATGACGTGTACCACAATACAGGAATTTTTCTTGAGCCTGTCTTTAAAACAGCCATCACTTCCATTAACCGTGACATGGCTGTCAACTCCTATCCTTATTCCATTGGATTAAAAATCGGTGCAAGCCTGCGCTTTTAGTGTCTCAAAAATCAGGTCTTTTTTACTTCTTTTGATTGTTTTCCATTTTTTTCTGGCAGAAACACAACCATTCTTTCCTGCTTCCCGACTCTGTTATAAGCAGGTCATTCAAATAAAAAGATGATTTTCTTTTGCCGGCAATTTTCTGAACCGGTTGAAAGCTTTGTTACCTATTATTTCACTCAACATTAAAAACAAAAAAAAATGCAGAAAAAAAAAATTTTCACCGTTTTGCTTTTCGCAGCAACGGCTACTACTTTCACGGCATGTCAAAAGAATCTTGATTCCGTAATTCCTTCGGCTTCACCCGTGTCTTCAAACAGCGACCTGATTTCTGAAAAGGGACAGAATCCTGACGAACAGATTTTCAACCTTGACGAAAAATTACTTGGTCCGGACGGCGGATTTGTTTATACCGAAAGCAACGATTCAGTGCAGAATGAAATACTCATTTTTATTCAGGAGCCCTCTGGCTCACTTACGCCGATGGGAACCGTAGCTTCAGGAGGTGCAGGAACAGGAGCAGGTCTGGGTTCGCAGGGAGCTGTAATTTTGGATAATACTCATAATTGGTTATATGCAGTTAATGCAGGAAGCAATTCCATTTCTTCTTTCAAGGTGGAATCTGACGGATCCTTAATGCTGGCCCACACCGCAGACTCAGAAGGTGAAAGTCCTATCAGCCTGACTGTAAATGAAAGCGTATTGTATGTGGTGAATGCCGGTAGCGATAATATAGCCGGTTTCTCCATTAGTGCAGGAGGAATGCTGACGCATATTGATGGATCCCATCAACAACTGAGTACTTCAGAAGCCGGGCCTGCCCAGGTATCTTTTTCTCCTAACGGAAATTATTTGTATGTAACGGAGAAAGCAACCAGCATGATCACCAAATTTGCCGTGGATGGCAATGGAGTTGCTTCACCAGGCTCTTCATCACCTTCAGTGGGTGAAACTCCATTTGGATTTGAATTTGTGCGTGATCAGATTATGATTGTATCGAATGCTGCAGGTGGCGCAGAGGGAGCAGGTTCAGCTACTGCTTATTCGGGAATTAATTCCGGTAACCTTTCTGATATCAACGGCGCTGTTGCCAATAATGAAGGAGCACCATGCTGGGTTGCTACCACCCAATACGGCCGCTTTGTATACGTCACTAACACAGCGAGCAATTCAATTTCTTCGTACTACATAGGTATGGGTGGTTCGTTGCACCTGGCAGTGTCGCCAATTGCATCCGGCGCTGGTCCAATTGACATTGTTGTGTCAGGTAATAACTATTATGCCTATACCCTTAATTCTGCTGATCATACTATTGGTGAGTACAAACGCACACCGCTTGGTGGCCTTGCTTTAAATGGAACACAGAGCAATCTTCCTGCGGCAGCAGCCGGATTGGCAGCGTTTTAAATAATAAATAACCCATCCTTCTAATAATGTTTCCCCACCGGTACAATTGAGTACAGGTGGGGAACTTATTTTTGGCTCAATACAATAATGTGCTTCGACTAATAGAAACTTTTCCCTTCTGAGCATTGATGCTGATTTTTTGATGAGAGAAAAATCCTTGAAGAATCATCACCCTAAAGAAAGCTCACTTTTTAGAGAAGAAAAAGGCCTTGTAACTCAGTCCTGTAAAAAGTTTCAAAGGTTTCAAACACTTGTGATTTATAATCCGTTTCTGCTTAGCTGATGGATTTGCAATCCTTCGATTTGATAACAACCCATTCATTGCGCCTACCAACGTTATTTATTAAAAGCTTTAATCACTTTTTTCAAATCAATTC
>JBDSEW010000221.1:0-13677 GCA_039919825.1 Chitinophagales bacterium
AGTGATGTGTTTTATGAATACGCCACAGCAATCCATGCATTACATATTTGTGGATTACCCATGAAAAGATTTCCATGAAAATAAAAGCACCAAATAAAAAAAAGCCCTTTTCAATCATGAGTTGCACAAACAAAGAAAGCGGGCAAATGTTCAGGGCAACGTTTTTACTCTTCTGCAGGGGCTATCTGTAAATAAATTTTGAGGAACAACTACCTGGCACAATCAAATTTGAACTGCTTCATAAAAATGTCCTTTATTTCCTCGTCACTTGATTGTGTACTATTTTTTCAGCACTTCAATTTTCTTCACCTCCTTCCAACGGTCACTTACCACCTGTAACAGGTAACAACCATCCTCTGTATTGCTTAGATCCACCAGGCATTCACTGTTGTCAAATTGGATGAGCAATGGAATCCGGTGCCCTGACAGATCCATTATAGTTACCTGAAAATTATCTTCTCCTGATCCTGTTATTTTTAACCAGGATGCACAGGGATTGGGATAAACCTGTATGGAGATTTCTTTCTCCTTCTCTTCAAAATCTTCAATGGAAGCGTTGCGAATTTCCTGGTCTGGCTTTTTGCAGAAACGGTAGTGATATTAGTTTCGCATTTCGATTGCACATACCACTGGCAGGTTGCAGCGGGATCGAGATCATTCAACACTTTGCTATTGCCTGATGCGTTTTTTGAATTCAAGCTGATATCAGCAACGCTTATATAAAAAACAGTGTACTCTGTAACATTGATTCAAATTACTCCAACAACAACTTAATCAGCTTCTCTTGCTTTCCCGTAGTCACTTTCAAAAAATACAACCCTCTTGAAAGATCATCTACGGGAATAACAAACGGCTGACCACTTTCAACAATTTTTGACTCACTCCTGAATCGTTCTTTACCCAATAAATCAGTGAGCATCACCTGTACCTCCGTCAACCCGTTTTGTTTCACAACGCAATAAACATGGCCGGTGGCGGGGTTTGGAAAGACTAAAATCCCCATTTCAAAAGCAGCAGAATCTACCATAGCAGGCAAAGTGGTAAAGCTCTGTACACCGGTAGCTAATGATGCCATTTTGCTGTTACTACACAACGCCTGGATAAGCCAGCTATATTTAGTTGCAGGCATTAAATTGTCCAGAACAAAGAAAGTGTTGCCAGCAGGGATTTGCACGCTATCCCACTCCATTGCGCCTGTTACCTGGTATTGAATCAGGTAAGAACCGGCATCCCTCAGAGGTGCCCAGGAGATGATAGCAGTAACTTCAGAAACCTGTATAGTAGCGACTGAATCCACTTCCGTAAGTACACATGGATCCCATTGATAGCGGTGCGCACGATAAGTAACTGTAAAAATGCTGTCAGTGAAACGCATCTCCCAAACGATGTTTTTATTGCTATCAATCTCCGTTATATTTGGGAAACCTGAATCAGGTGGTATATAACCCCAGTTGATAAAAGTATTGCCATTGCTTAACCGCTGCGCATTTCCCATTGCCCAACTCTCCAGGTTGGCTGCACCTATAGGGGGATGCTGGTAGGAAAAAACAAGATTGGCAATTTTATTTTCTTCATCCACCTCATATTCCTTGAAAGAAGCAACTGCGGGTATGTGATAACAACCGTTGTCAAAAATGGTAATATGACCATTGGGTAACCGCCTGCAATCGTGCTGATAACTGAACTTCTGGGGATCATTTGGAAACGTGAACTCATTTTTTTCCCCTCCCATTCTCCACATCACTTCACCTGTTGTGCGATTTATTTTAAGCACCTGTTCGAGCATCCTGCAGGAAACTAAAAGATTGCTGTCAGTATCTACTTCAATTGAGTTGAGGTGAATGTAATCAATAATCGACACGGAGAAGTAAATGTGCTGTGCCTCCAGAATGTCCACATGGTCCCAGCTTCTCCATTCAAAGATCAGGTTTCTATCGGCATCAAATTCCTGGATAATGGCACCGGTAACAGTTGCATCGGGTTTATAACTGGAGTTGTAAACAGTCATGTCTATAATTTGCGGATCGTAAGCCAGCAAAATCGAATGGCCGTTTGGAAGCAGTAGAAAATCATGCGGATCAGTTGAATAGCCCTGTGTTGTATAGGTATTAATGATGTTAAAACCGGAATCCCACACTTCAAAATAAGAAGAATCGTAATTGAATACCGTTATATACCCATTCTTGTTTATATCAAACGTGCTGCCTCTTGCTGCTGTTTTTTCTGAGTATACAGAATCACCGTTGCTTGACATGATGCACATGAATTTATTCGGTGCACCGATAAAATTGAAGGTGTAATAGAAGATATCGCCGGGAGCAGGATTGTTATTTACATCTATCTCAAACTTCGGAAAATCATCACTGTTCCGCACCACAGGCGGAATATTCCGCACATCCCCGAAATCCTCTGCTATCAGTTTGGCTTTTGCGGCTGCGAGCAATTTCATTTCCTCATTAGAATATTGGGGTTGTATCCGGAAAGAAAAACTGATCCCTTCAATGGGCATTCCCGATTCGGTACGTAATGAATTGTCAATAACTACAGAAACCATTTCTCCCGCCTCAAATGCATAATCCGGATTCAGGAGAATCGTTTTTCCATCGGCTGCCAACTTTATTTTCATGTGGTGTTCACCACTTCCGGAACCGGTTACCTTGTACCATTTTTTACCATTCACCGTATTTGCAGTAACCGGTGAAGCAGCACTTAAAATAATTGTCTTGTTGCGGGGATGATAATTTGAACCTGGAACCGGAGAAATAAAAACAAACTGTGCAGCAACAGTTTTTAAAAGAAGAACGGCAGGAATAATAAGAAGTAATAATTTTCTCATGCATTAAAAACTTATCAATGTAAATATAATACGACCTTTTGAAAGAGATGAAGTTTAAGCACGACACGGTTTCCAGCGAAAATCAGTCCAAAAGGGTTACAACGGTAATTGATACATTTAAGTACGTTGAAAACCAGTGCTTTAGCATACTTTGTTTGAAGAAATTGCTGGATAAACCCCTGCAGCTATAAGATTTCGGGTGAGAAAAATGTAGTGCTCCAGTGGGAAGAGTGCAGACTAAGTCATGGTATTTAATCAGCCTTTACGTCCAGCCCATAGTCGCCGCTACTCTTTCTACAGTCCAATACAAGGCAATGATTGAAATGGTAAGTGACAGTGGGATCACAATTCTCTGCCTGTACCACGGACGATCTCCAAACCATTTTCCGAATAAAAAGTAGGCAAGCAGGATCACGGTAACTTGTCCGAATTCCACACCGAGGTTAAAGGTGAGCAAGGCAGTTAGAAATTCATTTTGCGGCAAACCCAACCCAATCAGCACGCTGGCAAAACCCATTCCGTGAACCAGGCCGAAAAGGAAGATAATGATGATGCGCCAGGGATGCAACTTTGCGGTGATTATGTTTTCCAGCGCTACCATCACAATTGAAAGGGCGATCACCGGTTCAATAATATCTGATGGCGGTTTAATAACACCATACAAGGCCAGGCCTAGTGTGATAGAATGTGCCACAGTAAATGCAGTAGCCTGCCAGATCACTTTATTGAGTTTTGGGCTTAATAAAAAAATACTCAGCACAAAAAGGATGTGGTCTATTCCTTTGGGTATGATGTGCTGAAAACCCAGTTTTAAATATGCCAATCCGATATCTGAACGTGACATCTTGCTGAAATCATAATCCAGTGCATGGGCAAAACAGGCAACTGATCCGGTAATAATCAATAAGAGGGTTAAGGTTACTTTCCTTTTTAACAACATTACCGGGCCCTGATTAAATTTTATGGGTCAAAATATACAAAAGGCACGAAGTTCACAAAGGCCCTGGTTCCAAAACTATCTTCGCGGGCATTGCTCGCAAAAAAAATTATCAACAACTTATTGCATTTTAATTCAAAAAGATTCAAATCACTCTCCGATATTTCATGGTAAGCCAAAACAAATGAAGGTGAGTTATCAGTACATTCAAATGTCAGTTGAATTCACTTCGAATCGCCCGAAAACTCAATGCTACATTCCAGCAATCTTTCCAGGTGCCTTATCAAGATAGCTCTTCGCTTCCTTCATCATATCTTCATCCATATAAGGATTAACAGCGACTGCCTCCTGCAACAAAGCAATTCCCTTTTCTGCCTCGTTATTTTTACAGTAGATCAATCCCGCCCTGCACAGCAGCACAGGGTTTTTCGAACCTGTTCTCATCGCTTTTTCCACGTAAGGAATACATTGATCTGTTTCGCCACGCTGATAGAGTACCCATGCCATCATCTCATTCACATCAATATTATCAGGACGTCGCTTGTATTCTGCCATGGCATGTTTAAGAGCAGCATCCCTATCTCCCGTTTTCAGATATACATAGGCAAGCTCTTTATCTGCATAATGGCCTGCATCTTCATTCTCATCGTTGGTATTGGCATGTGTGTTCAACAGTTTAATCACCTCCACTCCTGTTGATTCTGCTTTTTCAGGCTCATTATTTAACCTGTACAGATCCATCAATTCATCCCCAAAAGAATAATCCTTTACCAAAGAGGAAGCTTGTTGAAAATAAGTTATTGCCTGCGGATAATTTTTCTTCGCTCTTTCAATTCTTCCAAGAGCAGCAAGTGCATACGCGTAATTTGGCCGAAGCGTGCTGGCTGCTTTGTAATACATTTCTGCGGTATCAATTTTTCCGCTTGTTTCATACAATCTGCCGAGGTACACCCTCACCCATTCCGTTTGTTCCATTCCGGGCAACCCTGCATCCACTGCCATCTTCATTACCTCAATGGCTCCTGGAATGTCTCCATAAATTTCCCGCAAGTAAGAAACACGTGAGTACGACCTTAAATCAGGACGAATAGCACACATGCTGTCAACCATATATATTGCGCTGTCGTACTTACCCAGTTCGACATAGGCATCGGTCAATACGCCATAAACAAAAGCAGCATATGGATTAATTTGCTGTGCTTTGCGGCCCAGCTCCAGCCCTTGTTGAAAATGGTGTTGCGATAGATATACCGTTGCAAGTGTAGCGACCGCTTCGTAGTTCTTCGGTTCTTTTTTTAATACGCTGTTTAAAAGTTTGATGCTGGCCGCATCATAATAATTGTAATCACCGGTTATGCGCGCCTCCTGGATATAGGCCTGTGCAAGCTGAATCTTCGATTTGACATCATCCGGGTTCTTCCTCACTTTTTCCAGCAGTCCCTCTATAGCCTGTTTGGTATTCAGCCATTCATTGCCCATGGAAGTACCGCCAATGCGGTTTTTAAGGGGAAGCACGTCCGGCTCTTCCTGGCGGAAGACGACAATCATGCCTACAAACAATATCAGAATGACGATTGAGAGCAGGTAAAAGTTTTTCTTAACAAATTCCATAAGTGCAAATGATTTTCGTGGGTAAAAATTACATTTTTTACGTTGGGTGAAAGAAATACGAATATAAGGGGCTTTCAGGTTTTGGAATTGATCTATTAATTATAATAATATCTCCCGGTAACCGCAGTGAATGGCATTTTAGGATATCTACTTCTATTCGTTCCAACAAGATTACAGCTAGTTTTCTATTATTTATATAGTAGAAATGAAATCTAATAAGGTCCCTTCCGAGAATAAAAATCAAACAATCCATGATATTTCTGGTTGGAGATGAAATTCATGCGTGATACTTTTATATCCCAAGCCCCGAGATGCTTCATTAACCAAAGAGTTAATTATATAATCAATACTTGCCTATGGCCTTTAACATCAATCTATAATTTCATGCATCATTGAAAAACACAGTATTGTATGCGCAAATCCTTTTCATTCAAACAACTTTCCGGCTGGAATCATCAGCGACCAATTCAAAACAAAAAATCACGAATCATAAGTTTTGCTGTGGAGATTGCTGCATGGACTGCTGCCACCAGCATCTTCTTTTTGTCATTCAGGTTTATCAGCTGTTTATTCTGATATGCTCCATTATTGTCCAGTGCCGTAACAAAAATTATCAGTGGCTTGGGTGACCACTGCACGAAAGAATCACAAAGAAGAAAACCTATACTCTTCCTAAGTTAGATTTTTTGACCCCCGTAACACTTACAATTTTTGTGACAGCGTAAATTTTGCGCCCTCGTGTCTTTGTAGCAGTATCTACTTTTGTAGCAAATACACGAAGGCATGAAGCCATAACAAAAAAAGAAAACTTAAAATCTTACTAACGCACGCAGACTTTTTTATTAAGAGCAACACTCTCAATCTTTGTCGCAACATACAAACTTTGCGCCCTCGTGGCTTTGTAGCAATATTTACTTTTGCTGTAAAGGCACGAAGCCATAACAAAGAAGAAAACTTAAAATCTTACTAACGCAGATTTTTTAATTAAGAGCAACACTCACAATCTTGACGCAACATACAAACTTTGCGCCCCCGTGTGTTTGTTGCAATATTTCTTTTGCTGGCAAGACGCAAGGGCGCAAATTGGTTATTAATTCATGAAATCATTGCTTCACAAATTTTTCCATAAACATAAAAGCAGCAGTAGAAATCTTTAGTAAATAAACTCCTGCTGCAAGATTTTAAATTTCTATTACTTTGTATCCTAACCGCTTTTTCATTCTATTTATCTGATTTCAAAAAACAAGTCAGCGCTTTTCTCCCCTACCACTATCCATTATTGCCGGATCAATTTTTCTATAATAATTTTTCCATCTCCCATACTTATCTTCACAAAATAAATTCCTTCCGGCAACAGAGAGGTATCAAAGGTATTGCCTTTAAAATAACCTGCCGGTTTTCCAAGTGCCGTAAATACCGCTGCCACTCCTTCCTCTTCCATGCCCCTGATTGTTACCATTGCTACTGCGGGATTGGGATAGATGGAGATTGAATCCTTCTTTATCGGAGGTTTTCCTGCAGCCTTTTCATTTTGCACGACGAAGCAATTGAGAAGAGTTCCCGGCAGCGTGTCACCGAAAAATGCGGCCCTTGTGGACATGGCTTCCCGATAGGTTTGTATGAGCGGTTGTAATGCAGGCTGGTTGATGAGGTTGGAGGTTTCCTGAACATCATTTTGCAAATCGAAAAACTGTTCGGTAATTGAACTGCAGCCATATTGTATCAACTTAAAGTTTAGATCCCATACTGCTCTTGAAGAAGCCAGTTCGCTCGCATTGTCATCAGTTGTATACGCCATTGTGCTATATGCGAAAGGCCTCTTTACCTTTCCATCATAGAGGTCTTTAATGCTGAGGCCATCCGACCATGTGTCTGTAACACCAGCCGCATGCAGGATGGTCGCATACAGATCCATATTGCCTGTGAGCAGGTTGCTGGTTTCACCTGCGGGAAACCATGCATCATACCAGATCATCAATGGCACTTCTACCGATTCTTTCAGCGTCCATTTCTTACCGTACAAACCATGCTCAGTATTCAGGAAGCCATTGTCGCTCGTAAAAATGATCATCGTTGGTTTTCCATTGGTGGCAACCGCCGCAAATAATTCACCGATCCTGCTATCGAGGTACGTCATCACTTTGTACTGGTCTCGTAAAAGCGAATCCATCTGCTCCTCATCGCGGTAGTATTTATTCGGCAGGTCATACATGAAGGAAGGGTACAGATCGGTATAGTGCTGTGTGTTTTCACCAAAGATGATAAGATCGTCTTCGTAATAGTTATCATCCTCCACGGCAAGTTTCTTCGGTGTGTGCGGGTCTCTTGGCAAGAGAATCAAACAGAGTGGCTGTGATTCCAGTGCATTTTTATTCACCAGGGCTATGGCAGTGTCGAGGAGCACTTTGGTAATGATGGAATCATTGCCGGCATTTTTGGGTATTCCACCATTCAAAGAAAATTTGATGAGGGCTGCTCCCTGGTTCACGGTGCTTTCAAGACTATAATTCCAGTCATCAGCGCCATGAGCACCAATCACTTCGTGAAATTTACCTACAGCCGCGGTCTTGTAACCGGCCTGCTTCAATTTTGCTCCCAGTGTAGGAAGTGCCATGTTAAAGTTGGGCTGTGTGCTGTTGCTCGAGACGCCGGTGCTTACTGCATATTCGCCCGTAATGAGTGTGGCGCGGCTTGGGGCACACAATGGCGTTGCACAATAGTTTCGTGAAAAACTTACACCATTCAGTGCAACCTGGTCAATATTAGGCGTGTGCACAAACGATGGCGCGCCGGTTGTGCCGGTGATCTTATTCGTAAGGTCGTCACAAACAATCACTATAATATTGGGTTGAAAAGCAGGCTCCCCTATTGTAAAGGTTTTTATATCAGACCATAGTAAGCTGTTAGCGGTGTCACAGGCATTGATGTTATATTCATAAGTGATGTTGGGAGGCAAATCCAGGAAAGTGTACGTTTCACCTGTTGCCATTACCATAATCCATTGTGTTTCTCCAACCTCCCGGTAACGCATCCAGGTTTGCTGTTGATTGCATGATGCAGTCCAGGAGACAGTGGCCGATACGCTATCGGCAATGGAGGAAATATTTACAGGCAGGGCACATGGAAAGGGTGCAGTAATAGTTACGGTTTCCGATATTCCGCTTTTGCTGGAGATCACATTACCGCATTCAAGCTGGAGTGCGAATTCGTACAACTCACCTGGTGTCAGGTTATTTACCGCGTAATTCATTTGATATGTGGTATCAAGGTGAACATCTATCATCTGCCAGGGAGCAACAGTGTTTCCAGCAACATGGCGGAAAAGCAATACGTAATTGGCAGCCCCGGGCACTGCACACCACGAAAAAGTAGCCGATTCACAAAACACTTCTGTGCAGGCGAAATTTGCTGGCAAGGGTAAATTGCAATTCATAAAAGTAGAAGTGGCGTGGCCGGTCCAGATAACAACGAGCCATTCAAAAAATGTTTTCATACACTGTATAATTAGAGGTGAGGAAATATGCTACAACAACCAACTTTCAATGTGAACACACTACAAAAGACAAAAATCAATTCTTACATCGCCTGATATCCTGAATCCTTTATAATAAAAAAATTAACCTGGAGATGCTTCAACGCTTTTGCTCTCCAAAAAAGAGTTTTAATAAATACGCCTGACAAAGATATTAAAAACCCCACACAGGTATATCCCTGAATTCAGGGATTTTATCATTCAACTATTCAGCTTCTCCTTGAATACTGTATACGCTGATCATGTCCTCCATTTATTTGTATGTCAAACAGATCCATTACCTGCTTTGCGCAATTTCCTATTCGCATTCGCAAAGCCAATGCCCTCAAAAAAAAACCGGATGACCGATTACTCAGTCATCCGGCGCTAAAAAAACTCAGCTTCGAACTACTTCACATAATTGATTTTCATCGTAGCTGTTACAATACCATCGTAAGAAACAGTAGCAATATAAACGCCCGTTGCAAGACCTGCAGGAGCCTTCCAGCTTATTGTATAGCTACCTGCCTGTTTAGCCTGGTCTTCTACAGTAGCAATAAATTTACCACTCAGATCCACTACGCGAATGGTAACCCTTGAATTACCATTCAAATGGTATTTAAAGTTGGTAATATCAGTAAATGGATTCGGATAATTCTGAACAGCTACCAATTCAGGTGCACCAATGTTCAAACCACCTGATTTCATACCTGCCACATAGATCCCATTCGGACCACTACATTTTCCGTATCCGCTCCATGGTACTTGTACATAAGGAAACGCTGAACGGAATGCAGTATCATTTGCTTCTACTCCTGTAGTAAATCCTAACACACTTAATAAATCAGGAGTCAGGGGTGTAGGATCACCCAAATCATAATCATCATACCATAATCCAATCGCAGCTAACACTATGCCTCCCACAGCCTGAAGCTCAATGCGGGTAACATCATCTTCAAGACGTCTTCCATTGGGGAATCCATCCATGTTAGGAATGAATTGCAATGCAGTAGTAGTATTGTATGCAGGATCTGTTAATCCCAGAACTGCTGCCTGAAGAAGTCCTTCAGAACTGAATTTAGGATCGTTCCGCTGGGTTGGAGGCACCGCCATATTCAACCTTAGCATGTCGCCAAAAGTCGGCAGAAAATTATTGATGAAAGGTTTGCCTGGTGCAAGCGGATTGCCATCAGGTTTTCCAACCGCCAACTGATAGGGAGCAAGATTGGGAACGCCTGTGTAAAAAATAGGCAATAAGTCAACAGAACGTGGCTGACCTGGACGCAGCAGATAATCACCATAAAGAGCAGGATCTAATGCAGTTCCATCCGTAGCAGGATTACCATAAATTGCATATAAACCATCAGCACCATTGGTAAAATCCACAACACCTAAAACAGTTTGTGAAGCTTCCTGAATACGTAATGGAGCTAAACCAGGAACGGCGCCACCAAACAAATCCTCATCCATGTACAATCCTAATTCAGGATTGGTAAAGTAAGGTTCGAAAGATGCATCATTGTAAGGTGTAGCAGCATTCCAGGAATCTTTGGTCCCGATCGGAATAACCACTTCATTTGTAAGGGGCATACCCAAACGTGACACCTGTACCAAAGGAGCCTTGTTGGAAACGAAGACCTCAGTTCCAGTTGACTTCAGTGTTCTTACTTTTGCTCTGCTGGCAGAAGCCCACACACCGATCACAAAATTTCCATCGAGAATATTCTCAGCTTGAGCTGCTGTCTTTCCATTTTTTTGCAAACTGGAAATAGGTATCTTAAGAGCAATTACATGAGTATTGTGACAAGCAACTGCATCAATTGGTTTATTCACGCCTGATCCGGAACGAATATGTCCAACGTCAAACACCCCACCCAAATCCACAAAGAATGGGTCATCTGCAGGTCCGCAATAAACGATTTCTCCACCAGGTCCGTTTGCATTAGTTATCGCCTCTGTGTACAACTGCTCATAAGTCTTACCTAACCCCAGTACAGGATCTTCAATTGAACGGGGTCCAATATTTGGCGGTGGTACTACTCCGTTAGTAACAATTATTTTGCTGACACCATTTTTCCATTTAGAAAGGGAATAGGTGGTCTTCAGATTTTGCAACCCTAACCGGATATTGAAGAAAGTAGTTGGATCTTCATTAACCTTTTTGAATCGGAAGGTGTACCTGATGTCATCACCTGTTGTGAGCGCATCATTCTTAATATGAATCTCATATGAAACATCTGTTCCAAACGAGTAATAATTAGGCCCACCCTGCGGAAGTTCCAGCGGAACATACCCTGCAATAATGGTAATGTATTTCGGATCATCAGGGCTTCTAAAAGCGTATAAATCCGTATTGTCCGCTAACGGATCATTAGCAATCATAGGTGCTTCACGGTGACTGGATGCTTCAAGGTCAGTATGTCTGGATGAGAAATACGTTAAAGCCCCAATTACACCCGCTACAAGCGCCACTTTTGCTGTAGTTTTTATAATTGATTTCATGTCTTTCAAGTTAAATGTGGTTGACTAAAGTGATTAATAGGTGTAGTTATAATGGTAATCGTATCCGCTCCAGGGACTCGCCACGAATGGGAAGGAAGTTTTGAAAGGTGCATCATTTGATTCAACACCTGTTGAATACGAGAGCACATCTAACAAATCCTGGGTTACAGGGCTTTGGCCGATGCCGATTGTATGATCATCATACCAAAGTCCAATAGCAGCAAGTACAACTCCGCTAACAGCTTGTAATTCGATGCGTGTTACATCATCCTCAAGGCGTCTTCCATTAGGAAACCCATCCATGTTAGGGATAAATTGCAAAGCGGTAGTAGTATTGTAAGCAGGATCTGTTAAACCTAAAACTGCTGCCTGTATCAAGCCTTCAGAACTGAAGTTAGGATCATCACGCGGGGTAACCGGTACAGCCATATTCAGTCTAAGCATATCGCCAAACGTAGGAAGGAAATTGTTTATAAAAGGTTTGCCGGGTGCCAAAGGGTTTCCATCAGGCTTACCCACTGCTAACTGGTATGGAGCAAGATTGGGTACACCTGTGTAGAAAATAGGGAGAATGTCAACCGAACGTGGTTCATTATTGCGTAAAAGATAATCACCATAAAGAGCAGGATCCAATGCAGTTCCAATGGTATTAGGATCTCCATAAATCACGAATAATCCGTCTTCACCATTGCTGAAATCCACATTTCCTAAAACAGTCTGGGAAGCTTCCTGAATTCTTAACTGTGAAAAAGCAGGTACGGATGTTCCAAAATAATCATCATCCATGTACAAAGCCAATTCAGGATTTGTGAAATAGGATTCAAATTGCGCATCGTTATTTGGTTTGGTCCAATTCCAAAGGTCTTTTGAACCGATGGCAATAATAGCTTCATTAGTCAAGGGCATTCCAAGACGAGAGATTTGTACATACTTGCCCTCACCTGTTTCACCACCAACACCATCAAGAGTCCTGGTCTTTTTACGACTGGCCGAAGCATAAACACCAATGACGTAATCGCCATCGAGGATGTTTGCAGCCTGTTGTACAGTTTTACCATCTTTTTGGAGGTTAGAAATAGGAATGCTCATAGCGATCACATGTACGTTGCGACCTGCAACACCATCACGGGGTGCATTGATTCCTGTACCTCCATTGCGTGTTTGCCCAAGGTCAAAAATACCACCAAGATCAACAAAGAATGGATCATCTGCAGGACCGCAATAAAGGATTTCTCCGTCATTGGTTGTGGTAATTGCATCGTCGATCAGTTGATCATAGGTAGTACCTAATCCTACAACAGGATCTTCAATAGAACGGGGACCAATGTTGTTAGGAGGAACCATGCCTTCCGCAACTTTGATGAATTCACCGCCATTTACACTTTTCAGACATTTGTAAGTGGTTTTGATGTTCTGTAAACCCAGGCGGATGTTGAAGAACGTAGTAGGATCTTCATTTACAGCATCAAATTTAAAACGGTATGTGATGTCATCACCTGCCGTTTCAGCATCATTCTTGATATGGATCTCGTAGTTGATCTCCTTACCAAAAGTGTAATAATTAGGACCTCCCATGGGCAACTCCAACGGAACGTAGTTAGCCATGATGATGATCCTGTTTGGGTCTTCCGGGGAACGGAAGCAATAAAGATCCGTGTTATCTGCAAGCGGATCATTTGAAATCATTGGTGCTTCACGGTGACTGGAAGCTACCAACAGGTCGCTACTACTGCCGACGTACAGGAGACCCCCGACTACCAGCAGCAGCATCCCAACCTTGAATAGATTGTTAAGCTTTTGTTTCATAAGTATTGTTTTTAAAATTGGGTGAAGAAAATTAATCTAAGTACGTAGGATGTTTCCTGTTGGATTTTTATCATTAAAGATTAGTTAACATCATTGGATTCCCCAGAATATGCTGATAAATGGCCAAACTATTATTTGGTCAAATGGCGGAGGTAAATGGATGCCTGATAGGTGCCATTATCAGGGCCTTGGCGGAACCACCTACCCATTTAGTAGATTTAAGTTACCGATGCTTTCGCTTTTCCAGCGATAATATCGGTTTATTGGCCTTATCACCAAGAGCGATACGCTGGTGGAAAGCGATAGAATCGTTACCCCTGGCCGATGCTATCGCTTTTTTCGGCGAGAGTATCGGTTTATCAGCCCTCGCATCGGTTTATCAGCCATAGCACCAATAGCGATACTATCGCGGAGAGTGATAGCATCGCTAACCTTGGACGATTCTATCGCTTTTTTTAGCTATATCATCGCTAC
>JBDSEW010000254.1:0-3164 GCA_039919825.1 Chitinophagales bacterium
GCGCTTGTCCCAATTTTATCGCCAGAAGAGGAATTTGTCATCCACCTTTTTCAATACCCTTTATTTCAGTATTTGAATTTGCACTAACTTAAAGCATTCAATTGCATACCGCTTAACATAAAGAAACCGTTTAAACATCATAACATGAAACCTGCAACGCTCCTGTTTCTTCTCCTATTTTTCTATTTGTCGTTAACTGCTCAGTCACCGGTAAGGTATTATGCGAATGCAAAGGCGGGTTATAAAGATGGAGCAACTGGCAAAGTGATTGTTGAACCTAAATATGATGCAGGAAGTGAATTCAAAGAGGGATTCGCGATCGTGATGGAGGGACGTAAACGCGGATACATCAATGAAGCAGGTGCAGTTGCTATTCCCCTGCAGTTTGATGATGCTTCTCAATTCTTTAATGGAATCGCACGTGTGGCTGTAAATGGGAAAAATGGGTTTATCAACTACAGGGGTGAATGGGTGATTCAGCCAATTTATGATTTTGCAGATGATTATACAGATGGACTTGCGCGTGTTGCAAGCAATGGCAAGTATGGTTTTATTAATTCGAAAGGTGATGCAATTATTCCATTAGTGTATGATGATGGCAGAAATTTCTCTGAAGGATTTGCTGCTGTGAAGAATAATGGGAAATGGGGATTTATCGATCGCAAAGGCAACGAAAAAATCCCAATGAGTTATTCAGACGCACTTTTTTTCCATGAAGGGCTGGCGCGCGTTTCTGATGGGAGAAAAAGTTTTTATGTAGACAAAAATAATAAATGGGTTAAAGATGCTGAGTTGCACGAAGAGGAAGAGGACGAAGAGTAACCATGAGTTATGAACTATAAATAAAGAGCTGTGATGGTTTCATTTTTGGGGATAGCCAACTAATGAATCACAAGCCAATAAAAAAAACCTCTTCAAATAATTTAAGCCCTCAAAACAATTCAAAACATCAGTTCAAAAAAATAAAGCCCGCCTGAGTTGAACAGGCGGGCTTTACTTTTCAAAGATGATCTTAATGCTTTACAGAAAACTTTCCGGAAGTGATGGTCTTGTTATTGTCATCATTCAACTGATAAAAATACAGTCCGTCTGCCAATGATGAGGTTGACAATACGATACTGCCTGATTCCACCTTTAACTGTTTCACCCTATTTCCCAAAACATCAAACAATTGCACTGATGCTACAACATGCTCATTTTTCAATTCGATGGTAAAGCGGTCGCGGGCAGGATTGGGATAGGTGTTCAATACAACCTCTTCAAATTTAACTTCAGGAATGCCGACGTTGAACGCAAAATTCAGATCGTCAACATATAAAACGCTCCCGACTTGTGCTGTAAGAAATGCAGATGAAGTTAAGGCAAGTACAAACGCCGTATCAGGATTTTCAGGTGAAAGATAAAGCACGTTGGCTACGAATTCTTTGTAAGTATTATTGGTACTGTGGCCAAAGTAAGGTGCAATACCAATTGTATCACGTTTGGTACCATTCCACTTCGTAAATACAGCAAGCAGTATGCAGGAATCGTTGTTTACGGGTTCATACCTGAACCAACCCGTGAATGCATTCGGGCGTTCTGTATATGGATAACCTCCACTGATAGTGAATGTGGTAAGGTTAACTTTAGCGTTCGTTCCAATGCCACCAGGAACGGGGAAAATTCCCAGCCAGGTTGTTCCGGCCATCTTAGCTGCATAAGTGCCACTATGGGAAGTGGTAGACTGTTCAACATTAACCGTTGGATAGAAGAACAGGTTGGTAGAAGTAAAGCCTGCAAGTGAATCATAGCCCGTAACTTCAATCCAGTTTTCCATGCCACCGTTTGGAATGTTCTGAGAAAATGACACGCCAGCAACCGATGACAAGAACGTAACAAGTAACAGTAGTTTTTTCATGGTGTATTGTTTTAATAAACAATGGTGAGTTTTAATTGCACATTTAGTTGTCTGCAAATTTAAGCGTATTAATTTAACCCGCTAACAGCCTCCTTTAATTTTTGCATGTCAGGATAATCACCGGGCGAAGTAAGCATTTCAATATAGGCAATCTTTCCATGGTGATCTACCACAAACGTAGTGCGTTTTGATACGCCACGGTATTCAAAAGCAAAATGGTCAGCCAGAGAATCATATAGCGGGCAGACCTCTTTATTAAAATCAGAGAGTAATGGAAAGGGCAGGTTATATACTTCTTTAAATTTTTTATTGGTAAAGAGCGAATCAACACTTATTCCGATTATTTCGGCATTTAGCTTTTCATAAAAAGAATAGTTTTCTCCCATCTCACACATCTCCCTGGTGCAGGTACTGGAAAAAGAAAAGGGGAAAAACATAAGTACTACATTTTTACCACGATAACTGCTCAAGGTCACTTTTTTCTTATTCGTGTCGTACAATCCAAAATCAGGAGCATCCTGTCCTATCGCAATGGGCATCCGTGTAAACTTTTGAGTGAAAGATAATTGGTTAAAATTAAACTTTTGGTAATTGAAGCCCTACATTAAATTTTTATATTTTGTGTTCACATCAAAAAAACAAACCCATGAAAAAGTTGCTTACAGAATTTATCGGGACTTTTTTCCTTGTATTCACGATAGGAGGAGCTGTTGCCTCAGGAAATCCACAGGCACCTGTTGCTATCGGTGCTGTGCTGATGGTAATGGTGTTTGCAGGAGGTCATATCAGTGGTGCTCATTATAATCCTGCAGTTTCTTTGTCCATCTGGATACGCGGAAAAATGGCCGCCGTAGAAATGGTCCAGTACTGGTGTGCGCAGTTGATTGGTGGGATACTGGGAGCTATTACAAGCCAGGTTGTTACAGGAAGCAATGCAGCCACGGAAATGGGACCGCAGATCGCCAATGCAGCATCTCTTCCGTTAATTGCAGAGTTCCTGGGAACATTCGCATTGGCATACGTCGTGTTGAACGTTGCTACAGCCAAAGGAACAACAGGCAATTCCTTTTATGGGCTAGCAATAGGCTTTACGGTAATGTCAATGGCCATTGCAATCGGAGGTGTCTCCGGAGGAGCATTCAATCCTGCGGTAGGTGTAGGAAGGGCCATTGCCAACTCTATTGTAGGTTCAGGTGAAACGCTGGGCAGTGCCTGGATATATATCATCGGTCCGTTGCTTGGAGGTGGATTGGCAGCACTTGTTTTT
>JBDSEW010000265.1:0-4814 GCA_039919825.1 Chitinophagales bacterium
CACCTGAATGAAACCAACCGTCTTTATCAATGGCTTCAGCAGTCTTATCAGGAAGTTTGTAATAACCCACCATGATGTTGGGCCCTTTACAGAGTATTTCTCCGTCTTCTGCAATTTTTACCTGTACCCCAGGAACAACCGGGCCCACTGAACCAAGCATATTATCTTCGTAGTTGAAGCGATTTACGGAGATCACCGGGGAAGTTTCCGTGAGTCCATAACCTTCCATAATGGTGATGCCTGCAGCAGTAAATACCTTCCCGATTTTCGCATTCAAGGGCGCGGCACCGGAACAGATGGCGAATATATTTCCGCCCAATGCTTCTTTCCATTTACTGAAGATCAGCTTCCTTGCAATATTTAACTGCAAGCCATACCATATTCCCGGACTTTTCTGGTTGTCCCATTTTTCTCCGAGGCGAAGTGCCCAGAAAAACAATCCTTTTTTAGCACCTTTCAATTCCAGTCCTTTGCTCACAATGCGCTCGTACACTTTCTCCAGCAAACGTGGAACACAGGTAAAGAAATGTGGTTTTACTTCACGTAAATTTTCTCCGATCGTGTCAAGGCTTTCAGCATAATAAATGGAAACACCTTTCATCATGTAGCAATAGATCACTAATTTTTCCAACACATGGTTCAAGGGTAAAAAGCTGAGCGCCGTGTGTGTTTCGTTAATGGGAAGCACATCATCCACCGATTTCATATTCTCCACCACATTGTAATGTGACAGCATCACTCCTTTTGGAAAACCTGTGGTACCGGAAGTATAAATCATACAGGCGATTTCATGCTGATCAATGGTGGGGCTCACAGCCATCACATCCCGGATATCGCTTTTGATGGCTCTTTTCAGAAACTCTTTCCAGTGTGTCGCACCTTCCACAATGTCGAAAGTGAAAATTTCCTGCACGGTAGGAATACGGGTTCTGATGTGCATCATCTTTTCATACAACTCTTTTGATGATACAAAGAGCAACTTTACTTCAGCATTGTTAACGATGTAAACATAATCTTCCTCACTGATGTTAGGATAGATAGGAACGGTAACAGCACCAATTTGCATAATACCCAGATCAACAAAATTCCATTCGGGCCTGTTGTTTCCAATAATAGAAATGGCATCTCCCTTTTTTATGCCTGATCCAAGCAATGCCATGCTCACACTATTCATATTATCCACCACATCATGGGTGTTGTAGCTCACCCATTTGCCATTCACTTTCGCATTGAGACTGTCGGCCTTAACGAATTTCTTTTGCTGGTAATAGATCACATCAAAAACACGGGTAAAGTCAATCATGGGTTTTGTTATTGTTGCAATGAAAATAGATAAAATTTTGATGATTGCTGCTAACTGAATATAATAGTTAGAAAATTCAGTCAATCAATAGAATTCAGCATATTAAAAAAGGTATTTCAAATCTACAATCCTATTGCGAAGCCTGCACGTATCACCGGAACTCCATAGTAGGGGCTGTATTTGTTTTGCAGCACGTCATACAAAATACTGAGGAAAAAGGCAGAATGCCCACCCAATGGTTGGGAATAGCCTCCTCCCAGAAGGAGCGATGGAATCCACTCCCGATCAACCGCATATATACCATTGATAGGATCAACGAGTCTATAGACTTCAAAATTATTTGCTTCAAAATCTCCTTCGAGGAAGAGTCCTTTATAAAGAATATATCTGGTGAATAACATTCCACCAAAGATATTGGTCTTGTAGGGAGGGCTATAATAATTATCCTGGTAATATGAATAACGCAAGCCAACTCCGGCCGCCCAATTGGGAGTTAATTCATAACCTACAAGAGGAGCAACTTCAATGTTGGTAATGGTTCCGAAAGTGAGTCCTAAATTTCCACCAACAAAAATGCGATCCTTGAAAGGGATTTTAGGTTTTTGTGCCTGTTCTGAAGATTGTGCAATAGCCGACACATAAGAAATACAAATAAGAACTGCCAGCAGGCGGAGACGAATCTTTTTCATAAGATCAGTATGAAAATTTTGTGATGTAAAAGTAAATAAACTAATCCGTAAAAATCTTTCCTGGGTTCATGATTCCCTGCGGATCAAAAACATTCCTGATTTGTTTCATCAGGTTCATTTGTGTTGGGCTGAAAGCCACATCCATATAAGACTTTTGCACCCAGCCAATGCCATGCTCACCTGAAATAGTGCCACCCAGCTGAACACAGAGCTGAAAGATTTCCCGGATACCCAGCGGTAAGATTTCTTTCCAGTTGGTTTCATTCATTTCTTCACGGATAATATTTACATGGAGGTTGCCATCACCGGCATGACCGTAACAAACCGATTTGAAACCGTATTTGCGGCCGATAGCTTTTACACCCTCCAGTAATTTTGGTAATTCAGCCCGCGGAACTACGGTGTCTTCTTCTTTATAGATTGAATTGGATTTAACAGCTTCCGCGACACTTCTCCGCATTCGCCAGAGATCTGTTTTTTGCTGCGCTGTTTCAGCAAATAGAATTTCTCCTGTATCAAACTGCTCCACTATTAAGGTGATCCTTTCTATTTCCTTAAACAATTGATCAGGATCATTTCCATCAACTTCGATCAGTAAATGCGCCTGCACATCTTCGGCAACAGGAATACTCTGAACATCCACAAACCGCATTGTCCAGTTTATTGCGTCGCGTTCCATAAATTCCATGGCAGAAGGCATAATGCCTGCGGAGAGAATGGCATTGACGCTTTCGCACGCCTGCACGGCATTACGAAATGGCACCAGCATCAGCAAATCATATTGAGGATGTGGAATTAACCGAAGAACGATCTTCGTCACAATACCAAGCGTGCCCTCACTTCCAACTATTAGTTGTGTGAGGTTGTAGCCGGTTGCATTTTTTAACACATTGGCACCCGTCCATATAATTTCACCGGAAGGAAGCACCATTTCAAGATTCAGAACATAATCTTTCACCACGCCATACTTCACTGCTTTGGGCCCGCCCGAATTTTCTGCAACGTTGCCACCTATAAAACAGGAACCACGGCTTGCAGGATCAGGAGGATAAAACAATCCTTTTTCTTTTACTGTTTCCTGCAGCACCTGTGTGATCACGCCCGGTTCTACCGTTACCTGGTAGTTGCGCTCATCAATGAATAAAATTTTGTTCAAGTGCTCGATGGAAAGCAGCACACCTCCGTAAACTGGTAAAGCACCGCCACTTAATCCTGTTCCTGCAGCACGTGGGGTTACACAAATATTATTTTCATTGCAGTAGCGGAGAATGGCGCTGATTTCTTCCGTAGATGATGGCTTTACCACCACTTCAGGCAGGAACTTTAGATCTTCTGTTTGATCATGGCTGTAGTGCATCAGCGATGCCTCATCTGCCATTACGTAAACTGTTCCGCAGATCGATTGAAAATGATGAATATCTTCAGCAGTAATTTTATGGAAAGGCATTCACTGAGTTGATTTAACAAAAGTAGCAGGAAATTTAAAGCAGTGCATTGTTTAGTAGTTATGGAACAGCGATAACCTCTCTGTTCACTCCCGGTATTTCCAGCACAAGGTCTTCACCATACGCGCTTGCAGGAGTTTGATAGCCTGGTTTGAAATTTCCCTTTAATATTTTTTGTGATATCAGCAAAGTTGCAAGAGTAGTTAACGTATATCCATCCGGCCCGCTCAATCTTGCAGTCGCTTTATTCCCTTTTTGGTCCGTGGCTTGTCCCCACACAAGACTTATAGCTTTGGCACGCATCTCATCTGTTGGCCCTGCAGGTCGTTGGTTTATTTTTTTGCTGATAAAATTTCTTAGCAGTGAAGTTCGCAATAACCAATTATACAGCGATTGAAATTTCAGTAAGTGATACACTGCTGGTTTCATTCGTGTATACGTTTCGATGTCAGGAATGCCGGTTGTAAAATGTGCGGTGGAAATATCACCCCATGGAATACTCATCACAAATACTTTCTTTCTTCCAAAATCTACTTCCATTCCCTTATGTCCAAGTGGAACATGTACAATCGTCCCATTTTTTCTAACTGCTCCTCCTTCACCAAGTTTAGTTGCCATAGTAGTAGCAGTACCATGGGAAAGGCCACCTCCGAGCGGAGCAAAGGCCAGTTTCAAAGTGGTGGCGTCAGGCAGCATTTTTTTCAATAATAAGGCGATGCAATCAGTGGGCACCACATCAAACCCTGAACCGGGCAATATCATGATACCTGCTTTTTGAGCTCTTTCGTCGTAATGTTTTAGGAATTCGAACATGGCAATATCACTGTTAATATCTATGTAATGGGTTCCTGTTTGCAAACAACCATCCACCATATCTTTTGCTGTAAATTTAAATGGACCCGCAGCATTTACAACGAGCTTTACTTTCAGTAGAGCAGCTTGCAGTTCGGCTGTATTTTTTAGATCAATTACTTTGTAAGGAAAATGGAGATGCTCAGATAAAAGTTTGAGTACTGCTTCATTTCTTCCGGCGAGTATTGGTTTCAGGTTGTACTGATCTGCATGCCGGGCAATCAATTCTCCAGTATAACCATTGGCTCCATAAAGTAAAAGGGAATTTTCCTGCATGCTGAAAAATACAACAAACAATGAGTATCTTTTCATCAACTTGCAATGAGGGGGACATTTATTCTTGACTATAATAACTTCGGAAAATTAACCTGCACAACATGTTTACAGAAAGTGCTGCCATTTATGATTTGCTTTACAGCTTCAAGGACTATGAAAAGGAGGCCGAGCAGATTAAAGCCGCAATTGAGGCTAAACGGCCAGGTTCCAAAAAGGTACTGGATGTAGCATGCGGGACTGCGGAACACC
>JBDSEW010000294.1:0-7218 GCA_039919825.1 Chitinophagales bacterium
ATAGCCTGGAATCCCTCCTTCCTGAAACCAGCGGTAGGAGCCGTATAGCAGTTCTTCAGGCACTTAGCAATGCTTATGGATCGCTCGATCTTCATAAAGCACTTACTTACGGAGAAGAGGGATTGCTGCTTGCTCAAGATCTGAATGAGCACCAATGGGAGGCAGCTATATTGTATGAAATGGGGAAAGCCAACTTATATTTTAATAAAAATTATACCGGACGGGATTTATTCCGCCGATCCCTCGTTCTGGCGCTGCATCAAAAAGATGCTGCTGCTATCGGGAATGCCTATAATGGTATTGCCTACAGTTTTTATGGGGTGGACGTGCTGGACAGTAGTGTTACCTATGCTTTTATTGCCCGCAAATTCATGAATCCACAGCAATCTCCTGTCGATTACAGTTATAATTGCCAGTTGCTTGGAATTGTATATGCTGAGATGGGAGATCTTGAAGAAGGATTAAAATATCTTACGGAAGGATTGAAATATGCTGAAACTTCGGGAGACAAAATGCGACAGGCTGAATTGTGTACACATACGGGAGCTGCTTATATCCGTTACGGTCAATATGATAGTGCTGAAAAATGGGTAAAAAAAGCATTGAAATTTTACCTGGATAACAATGATACTTTTGGCTTGTATGCTTCTTACAACGCTCTAGGCCGAATCAATTATGGCAAAGGCAATCACGATGTGGCGATGGAGTATTATCAAAAATCGCTGGAGGGTTCAAAAATAAGAAACGACCCGTATTCTGTTGCGGTCGAATTGAATAATATAGGAATCATACTTCTGGAGCAGGGCGAGATGAAAATGGCATTTGATAATTTTACAAATGCTATAGCTATAGCCAGGGAAATGAATAGTATTTATTTGCAGCGCGTTACCTGTGAAAATTTTAATGATTATTATTTTGTCAACAAAAATTTCGGGCAAGCTACTTATTACCGAAACTCTTACCGCTCGTTTTTTGATTCAATGAATAATCAAACGATCGCAGAGCAAGTAGCGAATATGCAGGTAAAATATGAAACCGGGAAAAAGGAAAAAGCAATTGCGGAGCAAAAGTTATTGATCGTTGAAAAAGACTCGCGCATTATACGGCAACGGGATACAGTGGCTGCACTGATTGCCGCACTGATAGTGCTTATCGGAGGCGGCTGGCTTTTTTACAACCGTTACCGGCTGCGTCAGAAACTGGTACTGGATGCTGCCTTAATACGGGAGCAAAAGGAAGGTTTGAAAGCGGTGATAGAAGCACAGGACAATGAAAGAAAGCGGATCGCCAAAGACCTTCATGATGGCATCGCCCAGCAATTGGTGGCTTTAAAGTTCGGACTTGCACGGATCGCAAAAAAAATGGGCAATGAGCCTCCGGAGCAAAAAAGTTTTCTTGATGATCTCGTTCAATCGCTGGATGCCTCTTGTACGGATGTTCGCAATATCTCTCACGTCATGGCCCCCCGTGCATTGGAAGAAAAAGGATTGGTTCCTGCTCTTGAAAACCTTTTCCGCTTATCTCTAAGCGGTGCGGGTATTCAACACGAATTCGAATATTCAGGAATGAACCATCGCCTGAAAGAAAATATAGAAACCAGCATTTACCTTATTGCACAGGAGTTGATCAATAATATTCTGAAACATTCAGGAGCTACACAGGTAGAGGTAAAGTTGGTTCAACAGCAAAATGAACTCGAGATGAAAGTGACAGATAACGGAAAAGGATTCGACTTTGAAGAGGCACATCAGCAAGGAAGTATGGGACTTTTTAATATCCTCAGCAGAGTCAATATCCTGGATGGAAGTTTTTCCGCTAACCGCTTAACGAATTCTGGAATGGAGGCCTGCATCCGGATTCCACATGTTGCCTGATGACACTACGCTGATAGCTTTCGCAGAGAAGTCTGCCTTACTTCGCGATATTCATTGGGGTGTTAAATATTGCATTTGTATACGTCCGCAGTAGGTTACTCGCCAAAGTATATAATATCATTTGTATTTTGGGTTTTTCCATGGAATGAAAAACCCGCTTCGTATCATCATTGCTGATGACCACACATTGGTCAGGAAAGGATTGGTATCCATCCTGGAAGAGATGCAGATTGCTCAGTCATTAACCGAAGCAGCAAATGGAAAAGAGGTGATGGACCTCCTGGGAGCTTCCCCGCAATTGCCTGATTATGACCTGGTGCTCATGGATGTGGAAATGCCGGTAATGGATGGAATAACAGCTTCGTCAAAAATCAAACAGGAATACCCATCTGTTAATGTATTGATGCTTACCATGATGAATAATCCGGCTACTATACGCCAATGCATCGCTTCCGGTGCCAAAGGCTTTGTTTATAAGAATGCCTCAGAAATAGAATTGGCTGAAGCCATACAGAAGGTGATGTCTGGCCAGCTTTACCTTTCCGAAGAAGCAAGCCGCACATTATTAAAGCAGGAGGAAGTTTTCGTTCCCGATAAAATTCGCCAATTAAGCACCCGCGAAGTTGAAATCCTGAAACTGGTAGCCATTGGCTATTCAAGTACGGTAATAGGTGAAAAACTTTTTATCAGTCCCAGCACTGTTGATACCCACCGGAAAAATATCCTGAAGAAATTGGGCTTAACAGGAATTCCTGCCCTCACCAAATTTGCCCTACAGCATAAGTTAATTGAGTGATGATACAGTCTGGGTCCTGTTCAGGATCTTTCTAACCTTCTCCATTTTTACTACCCAGATCCGGGTATTCAAATTACCCAACACTGCGTATTGACTGCTTAATGCACTGATGCCACCTTTGCATCGTGAATGAATTCCATTTTACCAACTCATCAAAAACCACATCTATGAAAAAAACCGTATTCACATTCCTGTCGCTGATCCTGGTAGGATTTGGGGCCGCAGCACAGCATCACCGCTGTGGTACCACTGAATATTATGAAATGCGTTATCTGAATGATCCTGCCCTTCAGCAACGAATGGCAGCGGAGGAAGCATTTATTCAGCAATGGATAAAAGACCATCCTCAGCAGGTTTCAACTGCAGATAAAACTTCTTTTCCCGTGCTTACCGGATTTGAATCAACAGGAGATGTTTCAAAAGACCGTGAGGCTTACAAAGCGGCAAAAGAAATTTATTACAGCACGCATCCTGCTCAAAAGCCGGAGCAGAAAGTATCAGAACAAGAGATAAAGGCAGACCCCTCAGTACATAAGGTTACGATGGTTCATATTTCTAACACATCAAAATAAAGAAACTCTTCCATGAAAAAAATCATACTACTCTTCGTACCCGTCATCATTGTATATTTGAATACCAGCCCTGTGCATGCACAGTGCGCCTACGATAATTACCTGATAGCAGAGGGTGATGCACCACAGGTATTAAATGACCAGGTATATTCCATCGGCAACTGGGCGGGCGAAATGATTCGGGTAACCAACATGAAAGGTGGAAATACCTATTCTATCTCTACCTGCGAAAGTTACTTTTACTTTGATAGTGAAATCACTGTTTATCCTGCTGGTGGCGGATCTCCCGTTGCTTATGATGATGACGGTTGCGGATTATATGAAGGTCCAAGCTATGTCGAATTTACTCCTTCCCAAAATGGTGACTACGATATTCTGCTTGATGAATATCCATGCCAGAGCAACGTCAGTGGCATGAATATTTACATAACATTAATTGAAGAAGGTTCAGTTGGAACCGGAGCAGGATGCGGCATACCTGCCACCGTTGCATCCCTTTCAATCCCCGTCGTGGTTCATGTTTTGTATAAAACCGCTGAGCAAAATATTTCCGATGATCAGATTATGAGCCAGATTGCTGTACTCAATTGCGATTTCCGGAAAGTGAATGGCGACTTTCAAAATGTTGTGCCTGGTGTGTTTCAGGGTCTTGGCACTGACATGGGTATTGAATTCTGCCTGGCATCGGTAGATCCTGACGGCGATGTTACTTCAGGAATAACACGCACACAAACCAATGTATCCGCATTCACTGCAAACGAGAATGGGGCAAAACACAGCAACCTTGGCGGACATGACAACTGGGATCCAACCAGGTATCTGAATATATGGGTATGCAACCTTGGAGGAGGACTACTTGGCTATGCAACATTTCCTGCCGACCTGCAATCAAACCCGGATGAAGATGGGGTAGTGATCGGGTTTACTGCATTCGGAAATACCGGTAGTGTTGCTGCACCATATAACCAGGGCCGTACCGCTACGCATGAGGTAGGTCACTGGCTCAATCTTCGTCATGTGTGGGGAGACGCTGCCTGCGGGAATGATTTCGTGGATGACACCCCAACACAGGAACAAGCGAATTACAGTTGCATGAATTTTCCGCATGTTACCTGCAATAATGGCCCCAACGGCGACCTCTTCGTTAACTTCATGGATTATTCAGACGATGCCTGTATGGCCATGTTTACGAATGGCCAGGGACAACGGGCGAATGCGACCACGGCTGGATCACGGAACGGGCTCTCTTCTTCAGCAGGTTGTGGTGCAACTGTGGGAATCCAGGAAATAGATTCGAACGCAGGACTGACTGCTTATCCGAATCCCAATAATGGTATCTTTCGCGTGAAGAGTTCGAATGTCAGTTGGAATCAACCCACTATTGAAGTTTATGATATTCTGGGTAAGAAAATAATGGCCTCTGCAAACAAAATTTCTTCATCTGAAATCGATATTGAGCTCAACAGTGCAAGCAAAGGAATATACTTCATCTCTGTGTCTGATCAGAACAAAACATGGAGGACAAGTATTCTGGTGAATTGAAGAGATAACCTGGAAAACAAATTTCAAAAGCTCCATGAAATGGGGCTTTTGTTTTATTATTTACTCACCTTACGCAAGATTTAAGAGTCAGGAGATGTTCTCTGAGGTTGAGGTATTGTTAACCGTTTGAGTTCATTCATCCCCATTTCTAATCTCTTCTGTGTAAGTTCTCCGCTGCTCTGCGGCGGAGACCTTTATTGCACGCATATAGATTTTTGTAATTAAAGCAAAGTGATTCAGATTGTTTCTCAACTGTAACCATTCCAGTTTCACGTATGCCAATATGGAGAGCATAAAGTGATTGGTTTCGGTTTGAATAGCTTTAGTCGGAGGTAGAAGTTATCTCAAAATAGCCGGAGTCATCCTGTTCCGGCTTATGCGGGATCAGGATCTGTCCTTAACATATAGAGATGCTGAAATAAATTCAGCATAACAACCACAAAGAAACATTTTGAGATAGCTTATAGAAGCTTTTAGCCTTCTGAAAGGGATTTTATCTTTTCCAATGCTTGGGGAAAAGTGTCTTTGAAATATTTTGCAAAATCATCGGTCACCTCCATTTCAACGGTGAGTTCAGTTACTCCTGCTGTCTCTTTCAGCGTATAGTTTTCCAGTGCACCTGACCATTCACTGGCAGGTTGTTCCTTCCCATCTTTTAGCTCACCCAGATGTTTGAAGGACATAAACTCATTGGGTTTACTTTGGGCGATGAGACTGTACATACCACTACCGTCAGGGCCAAGGAATAACACCTTACTTCCCTCATTCCAGTCACTAACAGCATAAGAACCTTCCTGAAAAACACCCGTCCACAAACGGTAGGTACTATCATCCCACAATACTTTCCAGACTTTTTCTTTTGGTGCTTTGATTTTGATTGGGAAACTTAATGTTTGCATATTCATGCTGATTTTTGGTTAGAGGATTTGAAGCAGTTATTTGATTTGCCCTTTGCCAGGGAGGAACTATGTGTTCATCTTTACAGAAGGTCACAGGTCCTAAATATTGGTAAGCGGTTCTGGACTTTTATCGGTAACAATGACGAGAGCCATCTCTGCCATCTTCCCGAAAGCGGATTTTCCGGTTCTGCAACACATTTAATCCAGATAATAAAAATATTCATAGAATGCTTCTCCTTCCTTTTGTGCTCCGGTGGAGTTGAACAATTTTTGCGCCGGAATATTTGCAATTGCTGTACCGAGCCATATTTCATTAACGCCATTGCTCTTTAGATGTTGATGAAGCTCAGCGATCAGTGCTCTCCCGATACCCTTCATTCTGTGATCAGGCAATACCTCAATATCATACAGGTAAGCAGTAGGAGCTTCAGAATAGAAGGAAGGAAACTGGTACGCAAGCGCAAATCCAATCACAAAATTGTTATCCAAAGCTGCCATTAGATAGCAGGTTTCATTTTTAAGTAAATCGTTTAAATGATTTACGGAAGGAAAGGTATGGCCATTTTGAAAACCATCCTGAAAACTATGTAGAATGTTTTGAGCGATGATGCTATCTCCTTCCCTTAGTCTTCTGATTTCCATTATAAGGTGAGTTGTAGGTGGATGAAATATTTAGTCGCCTGGGTAATATCAATGCATTTTTCATTTGTCGTGGCGATGGTTACATCAATTATTTTAATCCCGAAGTCAGTTTACATACAGTGTAGGTCGTTATGCAATCATTTCAATATTGCATTTTTTTGCAATGGCAAAGGCGCAAGTATGCTTTGTTGACGGATGGAGAGTTAAAGTGAGGATTTCGATGCCTTCCAAAGTTACGCAACAGTTTACTTTTAACAACTTCCACTGAGCAATCTCCATATAAGAATTGTCATGAAACAATATCTCTAAACCTACCAAAAAATTCATGACACTCTTCCACTAAGTTAGATGGACGAACTGCCATTGTGGTCGGCACCGTTCGGATTGAAATTGTTAGAAACGATCAGGATGAATGCACACAGCAAAATGCTCGACATCGGTTTTGGTTTCGGATTTCCATTGCTGGAAGCTGTGATGCGAATAGGTGAACATGCAAAAGCATTCGGTATCGATCCGTGGGAACTGGCGATAGAATGGACCAATGAAAAAATTAAATATTACGGATTGAAGAATGTTGAAGTAGTAAAAGGAGGTGCAGGAGACCTTCCGTATGCAACTGATTTTTTCGACCTGATCATGTTAAACAATAGTATCAATAATGTATCAGTCATTCCTGCCACCCTCGCTGAATGTTATCGTGTTGCAAAACCGGGAGCTCAGTTTGTTTTTACGATGAACCTGGATACTTCGATGAAAGAATTTTATAAAGTTTTCAGAAAGGTATTGAAGGAAAAAGGCTTGCACGAAGCGATAGAGCAATTAAACGCGCACATCTATGAAAAACGCAAGCAGGTTAAATACATGAAAAAACGGATGAAGAAATCAGGATTCAC
>JBDSEW010000305.1:0-21671 GCA_039919825.1 Chitinophagales bacterium
GGGATTAACCTATGACATTGGTAATGCAACAATTTATTACCCCATACAACTAACTCCTCTGATCTCAGGTGCCGGTGGCGTTGTTGCGAGAACTGATGACGGCGATGATGCCGACGTTCTTAACTCAGGGATTAATCCCGAGAAGAGTGTTAACAGAACATGGACGGTCAGTTCATCGGGTGCTGTAACCACAGGATTCTTTGTATATCTTAACTGGTATGGAGCAGATGTTGACCTGGGCGCCAACACAGCAAATTTTACAGCAAGAATGTTTAACGGATCATCCTGGGAACCACTTAACGTAATCGGTAACTCGGCTACTCAAATTATATTAAGTTATACCGGCGCCAACCTTGGCGTGATACAGGTTGGTGAGCCGCCCTGTACTGTAAGTATCCCGGATGCAAACTTCAAAGCAGCATTGCTTGCTAATGTTAGTATCAATACGAACACTGATGGAGAAATTCAATGCAGCGAGGCAAGTGGCTATATAGGAGAAATTAATGTAGCCGGTTTGTCTATCGATGATCTTACAGGCATTGAAGCTTTTGCTTCTATTACATCACTTAGTTGCAACAACAATGCACTTACCAGTTTAAATGTATCTTCCAACACAGCGCTTACTGACTTAAATTGTAATGGTAATAGTATTATCAGCCTGGATGTTTCAGCATTAACTAACCTTACCGAGCTGTATTGTTATGATAATGCGATCGCTACTTTAAATGTTACCGGCTTATCAAACCTCGCGTATGTGAGTTGTGCTGTAAATAATATTGCAGCGCTCGACCTATCCGGAAGCCCTGCGTTAACCTACCTTACATGTGATAATAACGACATTATCAGCCTTGATTTTAGCAATAACACACAGCTTGGAACTTTAGACTGCTACAATAATCCGCTTGCCTCCCTTAATATTTCAACCTGTTTAAATCTTTCACGCCTCATCTGCTTTGCAACCCAGCTTACGGAAATAGATTTATCTAACCACAGTGCATTAACTGAGATTGAAGTCCGTGACAATGGATTGCTTTCGGAATTAAACATTCAGAATGGTAATAATACTAATCTTACACTTTTTGATGCAACCAGTTGCAGCGGATTAGAATGTATAGAGGTGGATGATGCGGATTACATGAATTCAAACTGGGGTACTGGTAAAGATGCAGAGGCTGCGTTTCTTTTAGATTGCTCCTGCACTCCTGCCATAACCGCTCCTTCAGATATTGCAGTTTGCCAGGATGCAGCATCTGGTGCCTGCAGTCTGAAATTTTTTGCTGAAACTATTCCATCACCGGTTACCCTGATTGACATTGACAGACACCTGAACTATTCCAATGTATCCATCAATGGTGGCGGAAATTCGGCCATGGTAGCACCCGGTTCATCTGTGAGCCTGGCGTATGATATGAATGTGACTTTCGACGTATTCAATGGTTACTGCCCGGGATGCATCGTGCAAACTCATTTGGGCATTGGTTCCACTTTTGAAACTTTACAGTGCGACGATGGTATTGCAGATGGCTTCAGCTATCCTTACACATCCGGCAATTTGATTGCACCATCCATTCCGGGAGTTTATTACCTGACGGAGAAAATGTCACTCGATTATTTTTGCCAGGAACAACGATTTGATAACGATCCTGCTAAAGCAATCGGTGTAATTATAGTAGGCACTCCTTATCCCACAGCAACAGGAGGTTGTGTTGGAGTAAAGTTTACCAGCGATGCGCCAGCCTGTTTTCCTGTTGGCACTACCGATGTTACCTGGACAGCTATGGATACTGCAGGAAACTTTTCTACGGATATTCAGCAAATTACAGTTACTGCCGGAACCCAGTACTATCGGGACAGAGATGGCGATGGGTATGGCAATCCCGGTTATGTGGAGTATGCCTGTTCACAACCTGCAGGTTTCATTCTTGATAATAATGATTGCGATGACTATAATGGGTCAATTTACACAGGTGGCCTTTGGTATGCTGACAATGATCACGATGGTTTTGGAGACCCCAGCATTTCACAGGTGAGTTGCCCGCAACCTCCCGATTTTGTATCGAACAGTTTGGATTGTGATGATTTAAACGCATCCATAAACGGAGGAGCTGTAGAACTCTGCGATGCAATAGACCACAATTGCAATGGCATCCTTGATGAAAACAATTCACTGGTTTTTGACGGCATTGATGACTACGCACAAGTAAATGATTTCAATTTAGGGAATACAGATTTTACTGTAGAAGCCTGGATAAATCCCGCAGTGCCATCGGGAACTGAATACCTGATCAGCAACAGAACAGTAGAAACGGGCCCCTCAGGTAATTGGTGGAACCTGAGCCTGAATGCAAACGGTCAAGTTCAATTTGAAATGGGCCAGTCGAATGTTTTCTACGATGCAACCATTCAAGGCAGCACAATACTTCCTGCCGGTAACTGGTCACATATCGCAGTGGTAAGACAAGGGTTGAACATAAAAATTTATGTTAATGGTGAAGTAGATGCAACATTTGATGATGTAGTAGCACGAGAATTATCGACAGGATATTCCCTTGCAAGATTTGGAGGTTGGCCCGAATCAAATACTGCATTTTACACTGGTTCAATAGATGAAGTGCGGGCATGGACGGTTGCAAAAACAAAGACTGAAATCAAGTTGTCTAAAACGGCATATTTAAATGGCCAGCCTGGTGACTTAACTCGTTATTACACTTTTGACCAGGGAACTGCAAACGGCAACAATTCAGGAATAACTACCCTGATAGACAGAAGTGCCACAGAAAACAATGGCCCATTGTATAATTTTGATTTAACCAATTCCACTTCAAACTGGGGGGGTGGTTATGCAGGAACTGTGTATCAGGACAATGACGGTGATGGGTTCGGTGATCCGAATACTTTAAATGTAACCACTTCTCCCTGCTTCTTAGCATCGCCTTATGTTTCAGACAACAGTGATTGTAATGATAGTGATCCGGCAATCAACCCGCTGGCGCTGGAAATATTTGGTAATCTTGTTGATGAAAATTGCAATGGAACAATTGATGAAGTTGCCGGCGACTACGTAACCGTTCGATCAGGTGATTGGAATAGTTTGGGAACATGGGAGATGTATGACGGATCAGCATGGGTAACACCGTATGTGGTACCGGACAATACTGCAAATATTATCACGATCAGAAACGGATTTAATGTATCAACCGGCACCGGCATTACCGCTGATCAGCTTATTGTAGAAGCGGGAGGATCACTTAATTTATCAGAAGCCAGCCTGACCGTAACAGATGGGCCGGGAATTGACTTTGTCTGTTCCGGTTCATTCCCGTTAGGTACGGCTTCATTGGAGGTGCAAGGACAAGCGACCTTTGAAACAACTTCCATTTTTCACTGCTCTTCCTTCTCGAATATCAGTGGTCCCGGATTTGTAAATATTCTGCCCGGCTGCGATTTTGTGATTGATGCGGGCAGTGAGAAGTTAGGACTGAATGATGGTGCAATCATTAATAACTACACCACCTGTAACTGGAATTCCGGAGATATTGATTTCATTGGAACAGCAGGCATCTTCAACAACTACGGACCCTTCAATATCAATGGCACCGGCACCATAACTGTCGATGCTTTCCAGCATCAGTTTATTAATCAGGGCGGCGGAGGTTCGATCGTAGTAAATACTGCCGGAACAGCTACCATCAATGTAAGCTTTACCAACCAGGCACCTCTTGATATTGTGCAGGGCACATTGAAAATAAAGGATAATATTTATGACCAAACCGGCGCATTGACTATTTCATCAAATGGAGTGCTTAATGTTCCCGCCGGCTACAATCAACTTGGAAACATTACAAATAATGGTTCAATTAACGGGGGCATTACCATGACCGGCTCCGTTGGTCCGCAACAGCTAAGCGGATCTGGTAATATAGGGGTGCTGCACGTGAACAATGGTGATGGCATTTTATTAAATGGGGATCAAACCATTGATGTCAACCTGAATTTTGTAACGGGCAGCATCATCACAGGAACTAATAAAATAATAACCGGCAATGGAGCCACTATTACCAATGCAAGTGCGAGCAGCTATGTAAAGGGAAATCTGCAACGGTATATTTCAGCATCAGGTGCCATGGAATATCCGGTGGGTGATGCTGCATATGCCGCATTTGTTACCCTTAGCCCAAGCGTTACCAGCTCAGGCTTTATTACTGCAAGAACCGATGCAGGTGATCATGCAAATGTGGGTGCATCCGGCATTGATGAGACCAGGAGCGTGAACAGAACGTGGACAATCACCAATGAAAGCCTTGTGTTCAGCGAATGTGATGTTACCTTTCAATGGGAAGGAACTGAGACTGACCCTACGGCCAATGCCGCAAACTTTGTTGTGGCGAAGTACGATGCACCCAACTGGACATTGCCGGCAGTTACCAATGCACAACCCACTTCCATCGGCATACTCGATATTACTTCATTCAGTGAATTTCAAATAGGAGAACCTTCGTCCTGCAATATGACACTCGCTGCTGCGACTGGGGACACGCTGATTGTTTGTTCCGAAAGTGGCCAGACAACAGGCAATGTACATCTGGTGATCACTAATGGAACGGCGCCTTTTATTTACAGCGGCGATGATACCCTGAACCTTGGATCAGGTAACTATTTTTATAAGGTTACCGATGCTAACGGATGTACTGATTCAATAATTGTAAATGTGCAGGTAACCAATTGCATCATCCCTTATTATGAACCACCCACAAATGATACGATCAGTAATATTATTGGTTCTGAGTTGACGCAGTTGTACAACCATCCTGAAGCATTGGTTGACACTACTGCCGGAAATACTATTTTCCTGATTGACAAAAATGCAGGTAAAGTTTTAGTGGAAGTAATTGCCAACGCTGATTATTATGATGCCTTGCTTGCACTTTTACAGACACCGGCGTATGGCTTAACGGATATTATTGACAATGGAGATTCCACGATCATCATCACAGGATTTTTCCCTATTATAAATTTGCCGAAACTGGATTCACTTACTTCACTCATCAATTATGCCCGGCCATATTATGCACCTATTGCATCCACATCAACATTAGCATCTACAGGATTGGCAACTTCCCAGGGTGACAAAGCGATGCTTTCCGATAAGGCTAAGCTGGCATGGAAAGTTTCTGGTGAAGGGATTAAAGTAGGAGTGATGTCTGACAGCTACAATACAAAATTTGGCAATCCCGCCAACACAGATGTAAACAACGGAGATTTGCCGGGTGATGGTAATCCGAATTACACCATGCCCGTAATTGTATCTGCCGAATATCCTTACGTACTGGGAACAGATGAAGGCCGTGCCATGCTTCAGATTGTTCACGACATTGCACCGAATGCGGAACTTGAATTCCGTTCAGGTTTCTTCAGTGCAGGCAATTTTGCTGATGGAATAAAAGCATTGCGTGATAACGGTTGTAATGTGATCGTAGATGATATTACTTATATCACCGAACCGTTTTTTAAAGATGGGTTGGTGGCACAGGCAGTGGAAGATGTTACAGCTTCAGGTGTAAGCTATTTTACTTCAGCGGGAAACTTCGGTGTTAAATCATACGAAGGTGTTTTTAATCCTGTTGCTGCACCTGCTGATTACGCGGGTGTAGCACACGATTTCGGTGGCGGCGACTATTTTCAGAATCTTACGCTGCCGGCCGGCACTTACACAATAGCCCTGCAGTGGGACGATAATTTTTATTCCATTGGAGATACAGCTGGTGCATTAAATGACCTCGATATTTATTTGGTAGACCAGTTTGGAAACCGCTTGTTTGGATTCAACAGGGATAACCTTGGTGGTGATCCTATAGAGGTGTTGCCATTTATAGTAAAAGCAACTGTTAATGCGAATATCATTGTTACCCGCAAGGCCGGGACCGGTAATGTTCGTTTCAAATATATTATGTTTAGGGGAGAAGGTGTGATAGCTGAGTTTAACCAGGGATCAGGAACGGTAATCGGCCAGGCAAATGCAGCAGGATCTATCGCTGTAGGCGCTGTTCTGTATACCAATACACCTGCTTACGGTGTTGATCCTCCTACCATTGCTTCATTTTCTTCGCGCGGTGGAACATTGGTGAATGGAGAAGACCGCAGCAAGCCCGATATCGCCGCTCCTAACGGTGTTAACACCTCTGTCGATTTTGGAGGGGTGAATATTGATAATGATTTTCTTCCCAATTTCTTCGGAACGTCGGCAGCCGCACCACATGCTGCTGCGGTAGCAGCATTAGTACTTGAAGCGAAGAAGAAGTATTACGATAACCAATCAATGCCCCCATCAGAAATGAAATCGCTGTTGCAATTAACCGCCATTGACATGGATGTGCCAGGTTACGATGTGAATACAGGATATGGATTTATTCAGGCTGATGATGCGCTGCAGACTTTTTCTAACCCGTCACCGATCATTGATGGTTTCTACCTGCAGGACTCAACTTATACTCCGGGGATTGATCCGGTTACTTTAGTGTTAAACGGAGAATATTTTGCACAAAATGCCGGTGTTATCTTTCAATACGATACGATTTCCGCAGTGTTAACGAACAACACACAAATGGTGGTGAATATTCCGCCGTTCCTGGGTAATCCGCCCATTGTGATTTACAATCCACCCATGGCCCCAAGTGGTTTGGATGGGGGTGGAAGTGATCCCTTGTATTTGCTCAGTGCACAGCCACAAAACGTAAAGGTTACCGTAAACAGTGTCACTAAAAAATATGGTGAGAAAATCCCTGACTATTCCTTCGACGTCACCATTAATAATGTGCCGTTAACTGACCTGGGATTAACACTGGCTTCAGTAGGATTAACCGATATTACCTATTCCTCTTCGGCAAACAGTATGAGCAACTTCGGCCTTTATTACAGAAGATGTTCGTCATCGGTTACCGATTTATCAAATCCATTGTCTCTTGCTTTGTCTGCTCTTTACAATTACCAGTTCGTAGATGGCATACTGGTTGTTGAGAGAATGCCTATCACCGTTACTCCACGAGATACTATGATAGCTTATGGAGATGCTATTAATGGACAGGAAATCAAATTTAATTACCAATATGATGCAAGCAACATAAATACTGCTGAGCAGGAAGGATTCCTTGACTCAGTGGTGTTTGCACACCAGTCAAATATCTCTAAAGCAATTGTTCTCGTTGATGGCAAGGCTGCCGTGAATGGAGAACCATTTACTGCAGCAGATTTTCTGAATGCAAGCTTCATGGTAAGCGGTAAAGCAGCAGTGAATGGCAAAGCTGCTGTAAATGGCAAGGCAGCTGTAAATGGTGTGGTATATGACACTACCTATTATATTCCTGTTACTCCTCAATCGATTATCGAATACCAGGTTGACTCAGCCAATGCGACGTTGCACAATGGCAAAGCTGCAGTAAATGGCAAGGCCGCTGTAAATGGTAAAGCGGCAGTAAATGGTAAAGCGGCTGTAAACGGTAAAGCCGCAGTAAATGGCAAGGCTGCAGTGAACAGCAGTTCATTCAATGAAGAAACCAATGAAAATGTGATCCTGATTGTAGATTCACTGGACGTTTATGGCGATCCCGGCGATTCTATTAATAATTATCAGTCGATGAACATGATCAGCGGGTACACAGTGGGAACATGGCTGATTGTGCCGGGAGTTTTGATCTCGGAGAATTTTGATATTACTTATGGCTTGGGAAACTTAACGATTGTGCCGGAAACGCTGACTGTAAAAGCCCATGATACTGTTGCAGGATGCGGTGACACACAGCCTTCCTACAGTGTCACCAATTCCATTTATCAATTCGATGATGCAGATAGTAATGTAATAGCAAGCGGGCCATCCTTTACGGTGCGGAATATTCTTAATGAGGATGTTGGAGGTGGAGGCCTACAGGCAGGTACTTACCAGATTGTTCCTTCGGAAGTTGTTCAGAGCCAGGTGCCAGCCAACTATATTATCAACTATGAAAGCGGAACTTTAACTGTTGAACCTTTGGCGCCTACTTCGTATGCCGCAACTGCCTGTGGCAGCTTAATATTGCCATGGGGCGAAGTGGTGAACGGCTCAGGTGAATATTTGCATACCTACGTTAACACGTTGGGCTGTGATAGTTTGGTGACTGCAAATATTACCATCAAGCCAAGCCCTGCAGCAAGTATTACTCCGGCTAATCCTGCTCCACTTTGTGAGGGCGATCAGTTAGAACTTGCTGCAAATGACGGAGCAGGGCTTGCCTACCAATGGTACAGTTTCGCAAAACCTATTTCGGGAGCAACCACTGCTACCTACCAGGTTCCTCCTTCCAGCAAGAAGCGCTACAAAGTAGTAGTTATCCTCGATGGCTGTGAAACTTCTTCCAACACTGTAGATATCAATCGCCTTGCTACTCCCAATGCAAACATCACCATTGTGAATCCGGCGGGTAATCCTGATCTCTGTATCAATCAACAAGTGAAGTTGCGTGGAAACGGTTCATCAAAGGTTTCATTGGGCTATCAATGGATCTTCAACGATGTTGAAATCCTGGGTGCTACCAGCAGGGATTACATTGCTGGCGAAGCCGGTAATTATAAAGTAAGAGTTACCAATCTTGCTACCTACTGCAGCAGACTTTCCGGAAATGTTTCCGTAATCAGCACCTGCAAGTTGGAAGATGGCAATGGAGCGGGGGAAGCAGCGTTAAGCCTCTATCCGAATCCCACCAACGGACACTTCATGCTTAACTTCAACCTGCAGGATGCAGCAACAGGAGATGCAAGGGTAAGCGTTTACAACCCTGTGGGGCAATTGTTATCGGATGAAACTGTGGCGGTAACAGACGGAGAACTGCTGAAGGAAATTCAATTAAAGGAAAGTGATGCAACAGGAGTATACCTTGTGCGGATCATTTTTGAAGGACATGTGTATGCTGGACAGATCGTTTACCAGCATTAACTTTTTCCGGAATTAGATTTAAAGAGGCTGTCTTAAAAGTCTTGAAGTCATACTGAACTTGTTTCAGGATCCGTTCCTCAATAGAGCAGATGCCGAAATAAATCCGGCATCAGGGGGCCTACGGAATTTTTGAGACAGCTTCTTTTCACCGTAAGATTTTCTGAAGGATGATTCGAAATAGTGATATGGATCATATCAGGGAATCAATTAAAAGAAAAGAGAGAGATAAGAGATGATGAATCGTGTTGAAATTAGATATATATTTCTACATTTCAGGTTGGGTGAAATCGTTTGTGAAGGGAGATTTTTTGTTTTTTATAAAAAATACGTAGAAAATAAGATGATAAGTCTGAAGGTAAAGCGGTTTCTTCTTTGCGTATTGCTTTTCGCTTCTATTTATTCAACTGCACAATCTGCTGATGTCGACAGCTTAATTAACCTTATCAATACCACTACTGACGATTCGATTAAGGTAAACCTGCTGAATTCTTTGAGCAAAAGTTTTTTTGCCGATAATCCTGACAGTGCTGTTACTATAGCTGCCACTTCAAAAAATCTTGCAGAAAAAATCGATTATAAGCCCGGCCTCGCCCTTGCGTTGAAGAACATGGGAATTGGATATTACCTCAATGGAAAATATGTAGAAGCGATTAATACCTGGCAAGAGGCACTTGAGGTATATGATTCGATAGGTGATAAAACCGGAGTTGCAAACATGCTCAGTAACCAGGGAGCGGTATATTTTAACCAGGGAGATGATGCAAGGTCACTGGAGCTGCACCTGAAATCCCTTAAAATGTCGGAGGAAATTGGTGACACGCTTCGAATCCTTACTTCGCTTATCAATATCGGTACAGTGTACTTAAACAAACCGGTAACCTATACTAAAGCGCAGGAGTTTTTTTTGAGATCATACAAGTTGAGCCTCGCCATTAAGGATGAGTATTCCATTGGAACGTCCACCGCTAACCTGGGTGAATTGTATTATAAGATGGGAAATGATTCAACTGCACTTTTGTATTTGAAACAATCTGCAAAAGCGTATGATGGCACTGAAGATTTACCATATGCGCTTAATTATATCGGGCGTGTTTATACACGGCAAAAAGAGTTTACACAGGCGCTTAAAAATCATCATGAGGCGTATGAAATCTCCAAGCGCCTCGACACTCGTTTGGATATGACGCAATCACTTATCGGACTGGCACAAGCGTATTATGCCCAGGGAGATATCGGGTCAGCCATTGCTTCCTATAAACAATCTCTCGAAGTAGGTGTGCCGCTGAATGCTGTTGCGGAGATGAAAGATGCCTACGAGGGGCTGGCACTGGCTTACGTAGGTCTATCTGATTTCCATGAGGTTGCCCATTACCAGGATCTTTTGCTGGCCATTAAGGATTCAATTTATAATATTGACACAGATCAAAAATTAGGAACTCTTCAGTTTACATTTGATCTTGAAAAAAAGGAATCGCAAATTAATTTACTGACCAAGGATAAGGAAATACAGGAACAGGTTATAAAAAGAGAGAAGCTTGTTAGCAATACTTTTATAGTTGGTTTTGCGATCGTATTGTTGTTTGCAGGCGTTTTTTTAATGCAGCGAAACAGGATTTCGAAAGAGAAAAAACGCAGCGATGAATTATTGTTAAACATCCTTCCTGCTGAAACGGCTGAAGAACTAAAATCGACCGGTGTTGCCAAAGCTAAAAGCTTAGACTCTGCCACGGTGCTCTTTACCGACTTCAAGAATTTTACCCAGGAGAGTGAAAAGCTTACTGCTGAAGAATTAGTAGCCGAGATCCATCATTGCTACAGTGAGTTTGACCGGATCATCACCAGGTTTGGACTTGAAAAAATAAAAACCATTGGGGATTCATACATGTGTGCCGGAGGATTGCCTGCAATAAATAATACACACCCGGTTGATGTGGTATCGGCAGCTTTGGAAATGCTGAAATTTATGGAACGGAATAGAAAGGAAAAGATGGAGATGGACCGTCCGTTTTTTGAATTGCGGATTGGTATCCATACTGGTTCTGTGGTGGCAGGTATTGTTGGAATAAAAAAGTTCTCTTATGATATCTGGGGCGACACGGTCAATACTGCTTCAAGGATGGAAAGCAGCGGCCAGGCCGGCAAAATAAATATCAGTGCGCAGACGTATCGGTTGGTAAAGGATAAATTTCAGTGTGTGCATCGTGGAAAAATAGAAGCAAAACACAAGGGCCTGATTGATATGTATTTTGTTGAAGGTGTTGTTTAGAGTGAGGTAAACAGTTTCTTTTAAAAATAGGACCATCAGAATAACCTCTGACTTAGCGTCATTTTTTTCAGCAAAACTTTTGCGGTTTGTTTGAAACCAGATGATGGAGATACCAACAGTAAATTTCGAGACATCCGTCTCTATTTGTTTTCCTGATAAGCTGATTAACATAAATGAACAGCCTTATCAGCACCTGGTCTTGCCCGCTTTCGGGTTTTGAGGCCACGCCAAATGCATACACTTTTTCTTCATCATCTACCCCCCGGTCATAGGCAATATCGGTGTTATAAATGCTTCCCCGGAGATGCATCGTAGAGTTTCGCATATTTAAGTACGCCTGAGTTATTGAATTTGGCGACGAGGAACCGTGAATATGTGGAAGGATCATCTGTATAACCACAGATAGTTTGAAATTACCATCCGAGTGGTAACACAGGAAGTACTGAATCTTTCTCCAAAAGAATGTGCTTGATATCAGGCTGGAATACGAAATGCCTACGGGAAAATTGCAGTGCATGGTTGAATCAACTTGTCGGGTGTTCCCTTCACAAGCAGTTATTTTACTTTCCTGAAACCATATTGCTTCTTAATAATTCTGTTCAGGAATTCTCCTTTCAAGGAAGAGGATTTCATAGAGCTGTAAACTTCTTATGGCACCTGCAGGTATTCATAAATACTTCCTGAAACAAAAACAACCTTCAGCATTTCCTGCGCTTCATCATAGTAAAATTTCCTTATAACAGTTGATGGCATATGAATATTCACTGCATAAAATATGACATATAATGGAGTTAATAAAGGATTATGCGCTAGAAACCGTTTTGAAATCTACCTGAATAAATCTTATTAGAAGTTATTTCAAATTAGCCGGGGTTAGCCTGAACTTGTTTCAGTATCTGTTCTTAACATAGAGAGATGCTGAAATAAATCCAGCATGACCGCCTTAAGAACAGCATCTTATCACATTACTTATCCTTATCCTTATTCTTTTTATGTTTTTCTTTTTTATCCTTTTCTTTTTCGTCGTCCGGTTTATCTTTCTCAAAAACCTTTTGAAGCAGTGATTTGTCCTCTTCATCAACCTTTCCGACTGATGTAATATTAATTTGCTGTTCTATAGCTGGAAACAGCGCATGCACAAAAGCATTGCGCAGCACTTCAATAATAGCAGTCCATGTTTTAACATCCGGTGCAGAAATATCACCTTCAAGAGGCACTTTGGTAGCCACTTGGTCCTCTTTCGGATTCTTCAAAATCTGGCCCGCTGCTCCAACTATACCTTCCCATATTTTACGAAAGAGGTTGTCGTCGCGGTCCTCCTTTCCAAGTACATCAAGGTCCTTTATAATAGGCTTCACATATCCCTTAAACTTTCCCTCTTTTGCGGCTACTTCCGCATAAAGTCCGAATGTTCCTTTGTTCACATCCACCTTTCCATACGCCTGGAAAAAATCATTCAACAAAACAAGATTGGTGTTTTCGAGCTCAGCATTCATGTCGAAAGTAGGACGATCGGCGAGAGGGTTAAGCTTCATGTTCAAATCAAATGTTCCTTCGTACAATCCTGCATTTGCAGTTACTGTGGAAGGGAGTAATTCTCCCTTGTCATATGCATTCCGCAAATTGGTAGCAACCAGCTGCGTATTGATTAGTTTAACATCCACTTTTGGATTGGATCCTTCATCAATGTATTCTACAACGCCATTACGGATCTCTACACGGTTAACTTTTATCGGCATAAAACTACTCAGCAATTCCCGGAAATCTGTAGTGTCTGCTGCCAGTTGTTTCGGCTCCACATTCTCTTTGATAAACTTGAGGCGTGGTGTCTCAAAAACCAATTCCCCTACTATGGATCCATGCAACAATGCTCCCCACTCAATAGAAAGATCGATGAGCTTTGAATCGAAGAATTGCGACTGCTTTCCTGAAGCAGAATCCACTTTGTTCAAATAGATATCACATATGGTATATGCACCTCTGTAAATGGATAAATCAACATCCTTAACGTGACCATAATACCCATCCATTTCAGACAGTGTTTTATTTGCATAGTGAAGTACTACGTATGGCAAAATGAGCCTCACGATTACCAGCAATAAAATGACAGATCCAAGAATAATAAATAGTTTTCTTCTTTTTTTAGGAGAATGTGGCTTTTCTACTTTTTCACTATTTGACTTTTGAACCATTAGATATTACTATTATTGATGAAGGAATTTAAATGGGTGTTTTTCCATTTTCAGTTTACACATCATCCTGCACAAGATCATCCTGAGAATGTTTAAATCCCAATATAGTAGTGCAGAAATCGGATGCGTTTTTATTTATAAAGCATGATTTTGACTTTAGGCATTGCAAATTATTAGCCAATACAATGGATTTTTCAGAAATAGCCACCGAACTCCAATTGGAAACTTAAGAAAGCAAAAACTGGGGAACAGATTCCCCTAATTGTTCACCAAAGTCGGTTTGAGATTACTCAGTTGTTTAGAAACCTTTTCAGCAAGATTTATTTTGAACTTTATTGCTGCCTGTTTGCGGTACTGACAATTTGTAGTTTCTGATTGCATACGTTACGGAATTAAAATAGGGAAGTGATGAAGGTCAAAGATTAAATCGTTTTCTATTTGAAAAATATAGGATTTTTTTTGTTGGAATGGATATATTTTTCCGTGGCATGTTTATTTCACACAAATTAATGTGACGGCTCGTTATAAAAGTCCCGCTAAAAAATGAAAGAGTATACTTTATACATTGGGATTGGAGCAGGTATTGGAACCGCTTTATCATTGCTTCCACAACTACTAAAGATTATAAAAGAGAAAAAGGCAAACGATATTTCTTATTTTATGCTTGCAATCCTCCTGGCAGGTCTGGGTGGATGGTTATGGTATGGCATCCTGAAGAATGACCTGCCTATTATCATCACCAATATATTTTCAATTGTCGTAAATATCTTCATTATTGTATTTTCAATAAAATACAAAACGAAATAATCAACACGATGTGTGGAACAGGATGTGCAATGATAATGACTAATCGGATTCACAATTAACCCTTTCAAGGCTAATTAGCTATCGGAATTATTCCATTTTAATTGCTCCCATGATATACAGGGGTATTTAAAAACTTACCTGCGTCCTCTCAAAAGATTTGGAATAATATTACCCATGTTTGAATAACCCCTGCCACCACTTAGCATCGAAATCAAAGAGCCTATGCCTGGCTGGCTATTCGATAAACCGCGTGATAAAGGGTTTCCCAACATGCCGCCTGCGCTATTTCCCCTCGTTCGATTACCGGAAAACATTTTCGCTAAAAGCAATGGGCCTACAATTCCCAGCAATCCTTTGGTGAGTGAAGAGGTATTGATGCCTGCTGATTTGAATTTTTCATCCAACCCTAATGCAGTTATAAATCCTGGTTTGTTCATTTCTTCACCGGCTTTGCCACTATTGTCTGATTTGTTGACAAACAAATCCAGCAGCGAAAATTGTTGGTGGCTGATATTGAGTTGAGATGACATCTCTTCAATGTTTTTCTTTTCCTCATCGCTATATTTCCCATCTGATTTCGCAAAACTGATTATGTCGGCAATCAGTGAGAACCTCAAGTCACTGTTTTTTAAGATTTCCAGGCAACGTTCCAACTCATCGGCTGAAATTGATTTCGCTGCCAAAACCACGCGATCTTCCTGTTGGGGAGATAAATTGGCCGACTGAGCCAGGGTTCTTATGTATTCAAGTTCATCATTGGTGGCTTCATGATCCGCAGTTGCCAGCGAAGCAATCGCTCCCAGGTATGCTCCTTTTTCGGGATCTGAAAAATCTTTTAACAGGTTGCCTGTTTTTTCCATTTTTAGTTTTTTCAGCATGCTCCAATTACTATTCCAACTAATTCTAAGGTTTAATACAGAGTTGAAATTGAAAGTTTACTGCAATTTTATCTCATCAGGCTTTGTGGAAATATATCAGTATTGTATTTACGAGTTATATAATCCAAGCAATCCCTGAAATTTGTATTGAACCATGTTTTATTGGATCATTTTCTGAAACTCCTGGTCACTTCGCAGCGAATTATAAACCGGATGTAAACTTTTTTTCGCTGTGAGGTGGAAGACCTTTTGAAGCATTTGCTGCATATTATAAAAGGCAGACTTTCAAGCCGCAGATTTCGCAATGACGGTATGGTTGAACTTAGTCCCATTAAAAGGATAGCTTGCCAAACATCCGTAACTACATAACTCCAGCAACATACGGCCAAAGCACTATTACTCCAATCACCAGTGCAATCAGGGAAGCCATTAAAACGGCTCCCGCAGCAATGTCCTTCACGTTACCTGCTCTTGCATCAAACTCAGGAGAGACAATATCTGTCAGTTTTTCGATAGCCGTGTTCAGGTACTCAACAATAACAACCAAACCGATAGCAGCAACCAGCCACAGCCAGTCATTTTGATGCACCCGGAAATAAATGCCCAGCGCAATGGCGATGATTGCTGCCAGCAGATGAACGCGCAAATTATTCTCGGATAGAAAGGCATTTTTCATTCCAAGCAGGGCAGGACCAAAACTTCGGATGGTTTTTAACAGGTTCATGAGCGTCTATTTTTTGTGAGCAGATTGTACAAAGTAAAAAAGAAAAGGGTAAGTGATGCCCATCAGCACGGAGAAGATCATGATCATCGCTATGGAAGCCGGAGTCAGGATACTATCGTGCACATCGTTTATAAGGGGAATTGGATGGGTAGAAAGATCCCAGCTGTTCCACCTTAAAATTCTTCCAATGTAAATGCCATACCCACTCATGGCTATAATTACCATAATCATCAGCCAGGCCTTCCATACCGAGAAGGCATTTTGGAGCACGCGATGGATCATGTAGAGAGATGACAACCCAAGAATGAGACCGGTAAATGCAAAAGTAAACACCAGCGCCGCATCAAACCACATTGGAATGCCAGTGCGTTCCTGAAGATGGATGAGGTCGGTGATGATATAGGGTGCATTCGGAAAAAATAGCAACCATAAAAATCCTGGTAATACAGCACTGATATGCTTTCCTCCCGAAAAATAACGGGTGTAGGCCCAGTACGAAAAAAGAAAGGGCAGCCACGCCAGGAAAAGATTCCAGAGCAGCATGCCGTAATAGTAATCGTTGGTATAGAAAATGCGCACTCCATACAGGGCCATCATAAAGAAGGTTAAGAGCAGCGACCTGATTGTCACTTTTAATTTGCGTGAATCGGAATGAAGGAATTGCATCAGGTAGTTCATGAGTTGGAGTTGGTTGAAGAAGTAGAGAAGTTAAGCTGAACAATAAGGTTGCGGCAAGTGAAAAGGATGACAAAGCCGATAATGCCGAAAGAACAATCAATGATGCGGTGAAAGAATGGTATCCCGCGAATCTGACCGGCCATCAATGCCAATGGACTAACGAGGATGCAGGCAATCAATCCCCAATCAATTACCCGGCTGTTTTTGATGGGATCTTTGAAAGGACCCAAAAATGCTACTGCAATGATGATGTGTGCAAAGGCCAGCCAATCCGTGCCATAAGCCATGAAAGGATAATTTGAATCAGTTTCTATTAATCCTGTTGCAACACGATGAATCCACTCATTCAGTGAGCTGTTGGAGGAATGAGATTGGAGGTATTGATCCAACAGCGTTAATTCAGCAGTAAGTGGAAATGCTGTAATGCCACTGATTGCAAGTCGGGTGATGATGAGTGCGATGAGTACCCTGATTCTTTCAGTATTTGGTAATTGCGCATAAACGCTTATTTATTTTTGTCTTAAAATTTTCAATACCTCTTTTAAGAATCCGGAAATTTTAAAAGCGATGCTCCTTCAGAAAATGATAAACCCTGTCATCCGCATAATTCCATGATGGCCATGATGTGGACTCATAGGAAGTGATGAATGATTCGCTTTTGAGCTTCATCCAGTTTTGAAAAGGTGAAAGATTCAAATCGATCGGGTCAGTTATTTCAGGAAATCTTTCTTCGTGCGATATAAGAACCGGAAGTGCACGGTGTGAAAGCGTCATCAGGAATTTGCGGTCGAGATGCTGGTTGTCGAAATGAGAAAGGTTGTAAGAAGCAATCATCGGATCCCAGTTGAAGCAACTCATCAGCAACAGCAATCCGCAGATTGCCCAGCCTTCCATGCGATAGAAGTAGAAGAAGGATCGTTTGTCACGGATCTTTAGGAAGAGGATTAACAAACTGAAGAGCGTCAGCAGCAGGAAGAAGATTACACCGATTCTTTTATAGGCCAATCCATAATCGCGGATGTAATAATAGTTGCGTATGCCAGCAGTGAAAGCAAGCAATGCGTTTTGTGCAATCCACAGGTATGATAAATGAAGCAGCCGCTTATTGTTCCTGAGGAAATTAATGTTACCACGAAAAAAGAAAAGCAGGATGGCCATGGCAATTGCAATGCTGAAAAGCAGGAGATAAGTACTTTCATGAACGGCCTGTGATCTCGAGGATGGGGAAGTGACGATCGTATTCTCAAACCAAACCATTTTGATATCCACAGCATTCACAAAGAGCAGCAATGCATTCACCAACGCCAAAAGGATGATACCCCGCTGGTATTCATTTTTGAGGCTGAGTAATGATTTTCTAAAAAATAACTGCCACCATTCAATGCCAGCTTCCAGGCTTACTTTCTTTCTCTTGCGCTGCAGAAAATCAGATTGCAGCAGTTCTCTTTTCACAATGAGCTGAATATCCCTGTTGAAAAATATTGAGGCGGTTACTGCAAGCGAAAGAATAAAGAAGGCGATGGAATCGGGAGAAACGTAAGTAAAGAAATGCTCGAGCATCAGAGAGACCTTATCGAGTAATTGATTGGAGACGAAGCTGAACTCAGGATCAGCAAAAGAATACAACCCAAAAAACACCAGCAACACAAAGAGCGGGATAAAGCTTAGCTGTATGTATTTCAACATCTTCGAAATGCGGAGGCTGGAGTGCCCTGTAGTTTTTATTGCCTCCCACCAGCTAAGTGGTGAAAGCAACAGCCCCATTGCAGCGGTGAGCAATGCGCTTCCTGCACTTCTCAACCGATACTGGTGAATGAATCCAACCATCATTGCAAAAAGTAACCAGCAGGAAATTATGCTGATGTCTGTGTTAAATACCAGCAATAAAACTGATAGCAGCAAGGTAGTGATGAAGGTGACTTTTACCACCGTAAGCCGGAAGATGCCTCGTTGCAGAATGGCCAGGGAAACGGCGGAGAGCAGCAGGAAGATCAGCACATTAATTCCCGGTGTTTCATTCCTGAACAGGAAATAAAATACCAGCGACATCAGCAGCGCCGGCAGGTAATGAGTTGGAGTTGTTTTCATGGTATTAAAAGTACTTTTTACGACAAAGTGAATGCGCAAAAAAATTAACGATTGCTTTTGATGAGTTTTTCCAAAGCATTCAAATGTTCTTTGAAAGCTTTCTTTCCTGCAGCAGTGGCAGTGTAAGTGGTATTGGTCTTTTTTCCGAGAAAGCCCTTTTTAACCGACAGGTAATTGCTCTTTTCCAGCGCAGCGATATGTGTGGCCAGGTTTCCATCGGTGAGTTGCAGCAATTCTTTCATGGTATTGAAATCAATCTTTTCATTCACCATCAGCAACGACATGATACCAAGGCGCTGCCTGCTCTCAAATGCTTTATTGATTTGCGTGATGATACCTTTCATCGCTCATATTTAAAGTACATAATGCTGCCGTAGATGATGTGCAATACACCAAATCCAAAGGCCCAGAAGAAGAGGCCATTGCCGGGAGTGATTGAAGCAATAAGACCGGTAATGATCTCAAAGAAACCAAGATAGCGGATGTCGGTGAGGGTGTATTTGCTGGCATTGATGAGGGCCAGTCCATAAAATATTAACGTAGTGGGAGCGATCAACTCAGGGGCATGGTAAAGAAGTACTAGGCAAAATATTGCACCGACAAACAATGGAATAAACAAATTAACCAACAGGTTTCTGCTGGTATTATCCCAGATGTTCTGGCCTTTTCTTTTCGCATTGCGGGTAGTGAAAAAAATACCTGCTACCAGCGATAGCAGTAAAACTCCGGATGCAACTGCAGCGAGAAACCATAATGCAGGAATTCGGGAAAGGACATTATTAAGAAAACCAGCATAATCGTGGTTGAGGTATTGCCAGGCAACATAAGCGCCGATCAATGCAAAGGCACCTGCGCAGATGCCCGAAATTCCACTGAGGGAAATAAAGCGGGAAGAACGTTCCATGAGGGAACGTATCTCATGTAAATCTTCAAGTTGCTGATCGGGGGAGGAATGCATAGAACAAAAGTGCTTTGTGAGGCAAAGTAAAAACAAATAATCCGGATTTTTATTGTGTGTGGAAAAATGTAGCAACGCGATGCTTCGCGTTGCTATCCAATCCGACCTCTGTCACGACAACGCGATGCTTAGCATTGCTAAACAATCCTACCTCTGTAACAAAACCGCGATGCATCACGGTAATACCCAATCCTGAATTTGTAACAACAATTATCACCCTCATGCATTGCGGTGCTACAATCAATTAAAATAAATATGTCATTTTAATTACGTTTAACAGACTGATCTGCTTAGCAAAAAATTTACAGTGACCATATAAGATATAAAAACACCCCAAATCCATAAATTGCTGGTTGCAAAACAGTAAGAAATGAGGATAAAATCTCCAGTTATTTCCCCTCATTTCCCTCAAAATCTGCTATAATTGCGCCGCTTTATGAAACCTGAAGACAAACCCAAGACAGAATCCGCCATCATCATGGAGAATGAATTATTGATGACACCCGATGTCGTGCAGCACAGCGACATTCCTGATATTACCGTTGCACTTATTGCCAAGCAATACCTGAAAGAAGTTAAAACATTAATCCCCAGTGGTAACCGCTTTTATTTTTCTGATGGTATTTCAGAGGTGGAATTGAAAGTGATCAGTGATGAGATCATACGTGTACGTGTTGCGCCAATGGGAGATTTTCTGGAAGAGTTTTCTTATGCCATAGATGATTATAAGTTTCATCTCTCAAGAATTGAAACAAAGGAAACAGCTGCCCACTACATTGTTTCCACGAATACCATTTCCTGCCGTATCCGGAAGAGTGATTTTAATATTTCGTTTGTTGACGTGAATGATATTGTGATCAATGAAGACTCCATTCCCATGCATTGGGAAGAGAATTCAGAGTATGGTGGTTACTATGTGTACTGTTCCAAAAAATACCAGGTAGGAGAACATTTCTTCGGGCTCGGAGATAAAGCTGCAGACCTGGATATGCTTGGTAAACGCTACACGATGTGGGGTACTGATGCATATGCGTATGACCGCGAGCGGGATCCTTTATATAAAAATATACCTTTCTATATCGGCATCCACCAGGATATCAGTTATGGATTATTTTTCGACAATACCTTCCGCAGCTTTTTTGATTTTGCAGGTGAAGTAAAAGATACTGTGAGCTTTTGGTCGGATGGCGGAGAGATGCAATACTATTACATACATGGCCCGCACATGATGGATGTGGTAAAACGCTATACGATGCTAACCGGCACACATCCAATGCCACCATTGTGGGCGCTGGGGTTTCATCAAAGCCGCTGGAGTTATTATCCGGAAGAAAATGTGAAATTTCTGGCAAAAACTTTTCGCGATAAACAAATTCCCTGCGATGCCATTCATCTGGATATTGATTACATGGATGGATACAGGTGTTTTACCTGGAATAAAAAATACTTTCCAAATCCGAAGAAGATGATTACGGAGCTTTCGGAAGATGGCTTCAAGACTATTGTGATTATCGATCCGGGAATTAAAGTGGATGAACAATACTGGGTATTTAAAGAAGGCCGCGACAATAAATATTTCTGCCGCAGGTGCGACGATTATTTTATGGAAGGAGCAGTGTGGCCGGGCCGTTGCCAGTTTCCTGATTTCACCAATCCGAAGGTCAGGGATTGGTGGGGTGGATTGTTCAAAGAGCTGGTGGATCAGGGAGTTGCCGGCGTATGGAATGATATGAATGAACCGGCAGTGTTTGGTCACGGAACTTTCCCGCTTGATGTGCGCCATAACTATGATGGTTATCGTGGGTCGCATCGCAAAGCCCACAACATCTATGGTATGCAGATGGTGCGTGCCACTTATGAAGGACTGAAAAAACTTCAGAAAAATAAAAGACCATTTACGATTACGCGCTCAGGTTATTCAGGTGTTCAGCGGTTTACTTCCACCTGGACGGGAGATAACAGTGCAACGTGGGATCATTTGAAACTTGCTATACAAATGTTACAGCGTTTAAGCATGTCAGGTATTTCTTTCAGCGGATCAGACATTGGAGGATTTACCGGCGAACCGGAAGGTGAATTGTACGCACGCTGGATTCAGTTTGGTGTTTTCTCACCCCT
>JBDSEW010000318.1:0-5168 GCA_039919825.1 Chitinophagales bacterium
AAACCGGCAGGCAAAACCGGCAGCGCTTCCACAGGCAATCATAAAAAGGCAAACGATGATATGGATGACGATTTGAAAGAATTTATGCGCGATGAAGATGACATGCAGCCTTCCAAGAAATCACGCAAGGATGATATGGGTGATGATGATGATTACAAGATGGAAGAAGATTTCAAAATGGAAGAAGATCTGTCTGAAACTTTTTCTGACGATGATGATGATGATTTCTGAGTCCTGCCATCAGTATTGATTTCCAATTTCATATAAGTTCCTTCCAATTTTCAACCGCAGGTATCCGAAGCCATACCAGCTACCCGTACACAGTATTGAATATGCTAATTTGATTTTCATGCGGAAATCCGCAATATTCCCTGCCGGGGATACCACTCTTCTTAAAAGGAAAATGGTATGCTGGTCAGGGAATTTTTCTTTTTTCCAGCTTATCGATCACAACAGTTACACGCAATTTCACAAGGCTGCAGATTGCCTGGTTGCCGCGGATACAATTGCAACCGTTCCCCTTATTGCGGGCAATGTATTTGGTTCCATCAAAACTTTTTTCGATCAACAACCTGACTGGTTATTCGGCTATTTAACCTATGATTTAAAGAATGAGACAGAACCTGCGTTACTTCATGAAAACCCTGCTCATGGCGATGGTGTAAAATTTCCTGCAGCTCATTTCTTCTGCCCGAAACACATCGTGCAAATAAACAACGACGAGCTGATCATCACATCAACTGAAGATCCATACAAAATTTATGAAAGTATACAGGCACAACCTGCCCTGGAAGATGTTGATCGCCCATCGGTTACTCCTTCTTTAAGAATGCCCACGAAAGAATACCTGGAAAGCGTTATCCAACTTCAGCAGCACATCTTAAATGGTGATGTTTATGAAATAAATTTTTGTCAGGAATTTTATCTCGAAAACTTTTCCGTCGATCCTGCGCTGTTATTCAACAGGCTGAATGAAACCAACCCGGCGCCTTTCGCCACTTTTTTGAAACACGGCGATCATTACCTGCTCTCTGCAAGCCCTGAACGATTTTTGAAAAAAGAAGGCAGGCAGTTGACTTCCCAGCCGATGAAAGGAACCATACTGCGGGGTGACGCTGCCGGAGATTCCATGAGAATTGAATCACTTCATAATGATCCAAAAGAACGCGCAGAAAATGTGATGATCGTCGACCTGGTGCGCAACGATCTGGCCAGGAGTTCCATTGCCGGTTCTGTGAAAGTGGAAGAGCTTTTTGGTATCTATTCCTTCCCTACAGTTCATCAAATGATTTCTACCGTTTCTTCCGAGCTTCGCGGCGATGTGCATTTTATGGACGCGATAAAGAATGCTTTTCCAATGGGCTCCATGACCGGCGCACCAAAAATAAAGGCAATGCAACTGATCGATCAGTATGAAAAAACAAAGCGTGGGTTATTTTCAGGAGCTACAGGTTACATTACACCTGCCGGCGACTTCGACTTCAATGTAGTGATCAGAAGTTTTCTTTACAATGCAAATTCAAAATACCTATCCTTTCAGGCCGGCAGCGCCATCACGTATGATTCTATTCCTGAAAAGGAATATGAAGAATGTTTGTTGAAAGCAAAAGCATTAATAGCAGCACTCCAATAATTTATATCCTGCAATAATTTATAACGCAGCGGAAGCAATTGCAATCACGATAGCTTGTACAACTTTCCTGGTAAGGCATTTACCACTCCTTTAAACTCCAACCCCAATAGCGAAGCAGCAAGCTTACTTCCAAACTGATTGCTGAGTCTTGAAATCTCGTCCACATGAATGGCTTGAGTTGTTGTTAAAACAGCAACGATTACTTTTTCCTGTTCATTCAATTCAATAAAAATCTCCTTTTGTTTGGAGGGTACAAATTTCTTATCGATCCATCCTGATAAGTAAGCGACATCATTCGCACATTCTACCAGGTTGGCTTTATTGCTTTTGATAAAGTAGTTGCATCCTTCAGAATATTTATCACCTACCCTGCCAGGCACTGCAAACACATCCCGGTTATAGGAATTGGCAATTTCAGCAGTTATAAGTGCTCCTCCCTTAACAGCAGATTCAATTACGATGGTAGCATCTGCAAGACCTGCTACTATGCGGTTCCTCTTCGGAAAATTTTCACGATCGAATGGATCAGAACTCTTAAACTCAGTAACCAGCCCACCATTCTCCAGCATTTTAACAGCTATTGACCGGTGTTGAGACGGATACAATCGGTTCAATGCATGACCAAGCACACCGACTGTTGGAATGCCATGTGCAACTGCAGCCCGGTGTGCACAAACATCAATTCCATAGGCTAAACCGCTAAGGATAGTTACATCGTATTGCTTCAGGTCTTCCACCAATGTTTCCGTAATAGATTTGCCATACTCTGAAGCATGACGGGTTCCAACAATGGCGATCATTCTTCCTTTATTCAATTGCACGTTTCCCTTCGTATACAAAATGACAGGACTGCCGGTAAGTCCCTTCAGTCTCGTGGGATATTGTTCATCGAGGTAGAAGAGCACGCTGATCTTGTTTTTCTCAATGAATTGCATTTCAGCTTCCGCTAACTTAAAATCACGGAAGGAAAGTATAGACCTTGCGCGCACTTCATCAATGCCGGGCACTCTCAAAAGATCGTGCCTCCTGGATTTAAATATTCTTTCAACACTGCCGCAGTAGCTCACAAGATTTCTTGCAAGCACATCTCCGATATTCGGAATAAGGGTGAGTGCAATTTTGTAAAGCAGGTCGTTTGATTGCATAACTGTCGTATATAAATTGCAGGCGATAATCCTGCAACGATTCCTCTTTATAATAAACTCAAAGAATTCCCGGCTGGGAAGTCCCGGATAATTTCCTGAGGATGAAAATAGAAATTTTTTCATCGAACAAATAATATCAATGGTCGATTTATCAAGCTTCTTTTTACCTTAATGTATAAATTCGCCAACATTCCATCGGTAATGAGAAAAAGAAAACCTCCTGTTTTAACTATATTCTCTTATGTGCTTTTGTTTTCCATTTCTGTTACTGTGTGTGCCCAATCCAATTACAATTCCTCTTCTCCACCCAATAGCTACAGGAGCGCTCAAAACCCGTTTTACTGGAAGAACAGGCCCCCTTCCTCAGATTACTGGCAGCAGGATGTTTACTACCAGATTACTGCTTTTATTGATGAACGTACCGATATTATTGATGGACAGGAAACGCTCACCTACTGGAACAATTCACCGGACACATTATCCTTCGTCTTTTTTCATTTGTATCAGCAGGCATTTGTAAAAGGAGGCCATATTGAAAACCTGAATCTGAATAATAATACGAAACAAACCTTTGGAAAATATGAAGCTGCCGGGCTTGGCGAAAAAATCACTTCCATTAAAACGGATGGATCGGATTTAAAGACAGAACTTGATTTCTCTGTGGTGAAAGCTTACCTGCCGGAAAATTTATTGCCCGGCGATTCTATCGTTTTTGACATCCGCTTCAAAACTTATTTTGATAATGGATCGCAACGCCGCAGAATGAAGAAATTCAATGCATCAGGTTTCACACATTATGATGGCGTGCATTGGTATCCCCGCATTTGCGTGTACGACCGTAAATTGGGCTGGGATACCGATCAGCATCTCGGAAAAGAGTTCTATGGAAACTTCGGCACTTTTGATGTAAGCCTTACTTTTTCTGCCAACTATATTGTGGGCGCAACAGGTACGCTTCAAAATACTGCGGAAGTAATTCCCGAGATGCTCCGTCAAAAAATCAACATCCGCAACTTTGCTACCAAGCCATGGGAGTCTAAAGCCTCCATTATCACGCCTTATGATTCTTCACAAAAAAAAACCTGGCACTTCTATGCAGAGAACGTTCACGATTTTGCCTGGACTGCTGATCCGACTTACCGGATTGGAGAAGCCTATGCAACTATCTGGGATCCTTATCTTCAGCGACAACGAAAGGTTTTGTGCCAGTCGATGGCTCAGGAATCTCATGCAGCCGGATGGCAGGATGCTGCGGCATTTACTGCCCGATGCATAGAGGTGTATTCACGTGATTTCGGAATGTATTCATGGCCTAAAATAATTGTGGCAGATGCAAGGGATGGAATGGAATATCCCATGCTGACACTCGATGGAGGTTTTACACCGGGTTATTATGATGTGATATCACATGAAGTGGGACACATGTGGTTTTTTGCACAGGTCGGCAACAACGAAACATACCGTGCTTCACTGGATGAGGGATTCACACAATTTATTGAGTCGTGGGCATTGCGCCATATTACCGGCGATACTGTACTTGAATCACTACCGCAGGGCAAGTACTATGCACGGTTCCATAAGCCAACACTGGTAATGGATGGGGAAGTGTATCTTGGTTACTTATCCGATGCAGCAAAGGGAACAGATGAATCCATCAACCAGCATTCAGATGCTTTCAACGGGGCGCTGGGGCATAGCGGTGGTTATCGCCATGTCTATTACAAAGCGGCCACCATGCTGTGGAACCTGCAATATGTGCTTGGCGATTCTCTTTTCCAGGATGCGATGAATCATTATTTTAATCAATGGAAATTCTGTCATCCATATTTTGAGGATTTCAGAAACTCGATCATTCAATACACGCATGCAGACCTTAACTGGTTTTTTGATGAATGGATGGAGAGCACGAAGACGATAGATTACGCAATATCTGACGTGAAAAAAGAGCGTGATGAATCGTACAACATTACTTTGCTCAGGAGAGGGCGCAGCCAGATGCCCATCGATTTTTCAGTGCTCGCCAAAGACGGGAAACAATATGATTTTCACATTCCCAATACGTGGTTCATTAAAAAAACCGGCGCAACAGTATTGCCCAGGTGGTATGGGTGGGACCAGTTGCATCCGACATATACCTGCAACATAAATATTCCTTCTGGAATTGAGGATGTGGTAATCGATCCCTCTCATCGCCTTGCTGACGTATACATGCCAAACAACAGTAAAAAATGTGGTGCTATCCTCAACTTTGATTCACAGGTCCGCAATACTGCCGACTGGAAACGGTATCAACTCAACTGGCGACCCGATGTCTGGTATAATGCTGTTGATGGTTTGAAAGCAGGATTGCATCTCGACGGAAATTATTTCGAGCTGAAAAATAAATTCTC